>NZ_VOZA01000033.1:0-33415 GCF_013420015.1 Acinetobacter sp. YH12039
CATGAAATACGGTATTCTGATGTGACAAAACCTGAATCCTGGTCGTTAAAGTGTTTGTTTGCACTCATATTTTAACTGTTAGGACTCAGGTTTTTTTATTTAAAGCAAACTATGGGACAGCAGTGGCGTCATGCTCCCTTTTTATACTGCTGAATAGCATTATTTTCGCTTTCTACGATTTAAAAAATCTTCGACTTGATCGGCTTTTTTCTCCACGATGACGCGATAAACCCATACAATCAATAACACCAATCCAATAAACCAAAGATAACGCATTACGCCGTATTGACTACCTTTGCCTTGCCAAATTTGTAATTCAATACTTTGAAACTCCACATTCCTTGACTCTAACAAACTCAGTTGACTGGTCATACTATTTGGATCATTGGCAGCATTGACTGAGAAAGGCGCACCGTCCATAACAAAGTTAAAATCTTGTCCTGCATCTAATGTTTCTAATCGTTCAATCTGATCAACACCTGCGTCCATTTGCATGAGATTGCTTGAGGTTTGTTGAATAGCGGCATTGTAGTTATCAATTTGAAATTTAACGGATACCTCACCACTGGTCATTGCCCTACCTTTGACCAACAAGACTGCACGATATGGGTTTTGATTGGATGTCGCCGTGTAATCCACTGCAAAATTTTTAGTGTTTAATGTATTTGTATCGCTTTGACTTTCACTGAGTAATTGTTGAATTTCTTCGGTACTTAACACCGCATGCTGGAACAAAATCTGCCCATACTCACCTGGTTTAGGCGCATGATCCTGCGAACCACAAGCTGCTATAAAAGTGACACAGCAGAACAATGCAATGCGCTTTAGATGACTTAATATCGAATTGATCATCATTTTTATTATTTCAACATATTATTTTATGCAGCTGATTTTAAATTAATTTCTGTTTGAATAATGGTACAGCCTTGCTGAGAATGAATTTTGAAATTTCCGCCTATCCGTTCTACACGCATTTTCATACTTCGCATCCCAATACTCATGCCATGATTTGAAACACTCTCAACATCGAAACCGACACCATCATCTTCAATGGTTAATAGCAATGCGCCATTTTCGAACTGTGACAGCGTGACATTGACATGATTTGCTTGGCTATGTTTCACAATATTGGTCAGGCTTTCTTCAATCACTCGTATTAAAGTCAGACACTGAATTGCCGTTGGTTTGATCGCCCACTGCGAAGGAATACACCATTTGGCATTCATTTCCACTTCATCCATCAACTGACTAAAGCGATGTCGAACAGGTGCGATCCAGAGCAAAGGTGAATTTGGCACTTTACTGTCTAAAGATGATCCACTATCAATAATTTGCCTTAAATCATCGCGCAATAATTTCAACATCGACAAGAACTGTCTATTTGGAATATTACTTTCACACTGATCAACCAAGATCATCGAGCGCACAATGGATGCGCCCAGACCATCATGCAGATCATGTGATAATTTAATCCGTTCCTGCAGGCGTACATTACTCAGTTCAAGCTGATGTTTATCATTCAAGCTACTACATAGTTCATCACTGACTTTCTGAACTTCAAATGCCAAATCATCATTATATTTTTCAATCTTCTGTATATTTCGATTAAGTCTCGCCCCCAAGATCACCACTATAAATAAGGTGATAATCGGTGAAGTAAAGGGTGATAAAGGTGTAAAATTTTCTTTTGGAAAGAGCACCAAGACTGTGATATCACCTATGACTATCACAATTATCGCAGTCAAACAGATTGCTAATAAAATATAGTCTCTTCTTCGTTCTTTGAAACTAATTTTACACAGATAGAGGTAAGTGATAAAAAAGAATGCACAATATAAAAAGAAAATAAGGCTCGAAATATCTGCATTTTGTTCGAATGGCCAGATACACACCACACCAATCAGTGCAGCAGTCAACATAGTAAATGACAGTTCTATTCGTGGAAACTTACGCCCAAGAAAGCGCAAGATATAGATACTAAAGCACTGAAAGTACAGCATTACAAATATCAGATTAGCTTTGGCAGAAAAAACCGAATCTGGGTATGGAAAGGTTTCAGTAGTCAGAGCATTACTGAGAAATAAAATCCACAACACTGTTGAAAGCGCAAACCAGCCAAAACTGGTATCACGAGGACGCATCAACCAAATGATAAAGCAAATTAGACCCAAGACCCCAGAAAGAAAAATATTTAATTGTAATATGGTTCGACGAGTCCAAGTGGCTTCTTCGGCCTGCTCTATTGTTGCCATGACATTGTTAAATTTCACCGGACCCAAGCCAGCATTTAGACTCGAGTAGCCATAAACATAGATCAAGGTTTCATTATGATCATGCTTGATTCCACTTATCGGTAAAATCCAATAGCGTGCAACATTCCAACTTTTAGAGACCGGTTCTTGAAGATTTTTATTGGTCCACAGCAAGTCGCCATTCAGAAAGACTGAACCCGTATTAATAATGTAATCAACATATAGTGCGATGGGTTCTGCCAAACGCGCATTATTTTTACAGTACCAAGACCAGTCTAATTTATACCAAGCACCACCTTGATAACCCTCCCAGTCTTTATCTTCTTTCCAACGGTCAGGTAATTGCGTGGTTTTCCATCCCGTTCTGGGTAATTCTTGATTGGATGGTGTCTTCACCCGTGAAATGCTATTCACAGTTACATTACATTGATCATTTACAGGGAAAACTTGCTCTGCATGACTCAAGCTCCCCCATACTAAACAGAGGATAAATAAGAAAAAATATCCTCCTTTACGCATTATAGAATACCCATAGATCTTGCTGTACTCACGGCTTTGGTACGTTTCGTTACGGCTAATTTGCGATAAATATGTTTAATATGGCTTTCTACCGTATAGCGTGAAACAAAAAGCTGTTCAGCAATCTCACGATTACTCAAACCTTGAGCAACCAAACATAAAATTTCTTTTTCACGACTGGTCAGCAGGTTTAAGTCTGCTTCATCGGCGACTGTTTGTTCTGGACTTGGTGCTTCAGTTTCGGATATTTGTTTTAGGATTTCTCGTGCAATAAATGGGTCAATCGGCGCCCCACCACGTAAAATACTCCGAATAGATAAAAGTACTTCAGCATCATCACGTTCTTTTAATACATAGCCTGTTGCGCCTGCTTTAATCGCAGCAAATAAGCTTTCTTGTGTACTCCATGCAGAGACAACCAAGATCATAGTATTACTTTCGAGGGAACGTATTTTTTCAATAATTTCGATACCACTTCCATCAGGCAAACCTAAGTCAACTAAGGCTAAGGATATCGGTTGGGTCTCTACGGCTTGAATAGATTCTTTAACATTTTTGGTGAAGATAAGCTCTTCCCGCTTATAACCCAGCTCTGTCAAAATTTGACGTAAACGTAATTGAATAATTTCCTCATCTTCAACGACGAGCACCGGTACGGGTAGTATGACTTCTTGTGGTGACATGATTTACTTCCCCCGAAAAAATGAAATGTCTTTTACATTAATGAGTTTAATCCTTTTAGGATATCCCTATAATTAAGTAAATTTCTTATTTTTTAACAATTTATTCTAATTCAATTGATGCAGCTATGATGCATTTTTCTTCTAATTTTAAATCCATTTAACATTACAATATGTGTATAGCCATCAGTCTGACTATACACTGCACTTAGCTTAAACTTGAGTGTGATTAGCTCAAATATTGCTTCTTCAGATATTTTACAATTTTTTCAGATTCAAAAAGTTCTACACCAGTATTAGGATCTTTCAAATATGGCACTTGAATATTGTTCCCCATGATTTTTAACACTTGTTCACGCTTGCCACCTTTCAGGGGTACATATTTACCAGGTCTTAAGCGCATTACCGCTAATCCCTGATCTTGCCAACGTTCCTTAGCCACATTATGAAAGATATATGCCAATTCCATTTCAGACAATGCGCTACGTACGATACGTGTATATGGACTCGCTTCAAAACCCCATAGTTCTAAGAGTTGAGTTGGTGCATCACGATGAATAACTTTACGCTGCACCCACACCCCTTGAGCCCCATTAATTAAAGTTCCAACATAGGCAACATACGGAATTTTAGGATAATTGGCATACTTCTTAGGAGTCTGACCTGTTTTGCCATAATGTTTAAATAAATGATGAATAATTTGCTGAGATTCGTACAAACGATCCCCAGTATTGTCATCCACCAAGAAAGGAAATTGTTGTTTTCCACCTAATTTCTGTACCTCTAAACGGTACTTTTTAGCCCCTTTGGGACATGGGTAGACCTCATAATCCAAATTGAGTGTGGTTAGTACTTCTCGTACACGACGACAATAGGGAGACCCTTCAAATTCGTACAGCTTAAGGGCTTTTTCAGGTTGTTTCGGATAAGGCGTCCCATTTGTACCTCGTCCGCCTTCTGCTACGCCTGAGAGCAACGCTTGCGCCACTTTTAATTGATGCAACAACATACTTTTTCCTTTCTTTTTTTATTTCGTATTTTTATACAACAGCCGAGAGTCCTCAGCTGATGTTTGTATTTTCTTTTTCACATTTATATCGTCGTGTATGAGCAAGAATTACGCTTTCATTCCACGACTAAAAATTCAAGTACGCTTATAGAACAACCAATTGCTCTTTTGAAACAACGATGCCGTTATTATCAGCATAGATAAAATCACCAGATTGAATGTTTACACCACCAAAACTCAATGGAATATCTGTTTCACCCACGCCTTTGCGGTTACTTTTTTGTGGAATTGCGGCCAAAGCATGCACACCTAAATCAAGTTCGGCAATCGCATCAACATCACGCACGCAGCCGTAAATAATGACGCCATTCCAATGATTCTTGACTGCAGATTCAGCAATCATATCGCCCATCAAGGCACAGCGCATCGAAGCGCCACCATCCACAACCAATACTTTACCCGTACCATCGGTTGCCAATAATTCTTTAACACGAGAGTTATCTTCAAAACATTTAACCGTCACCACCTGACCGCCAAAACTTTTTCGTGCACCATAACTTTGAAAGAATTTACCATCCAAAGACGGGATCACCACTTGTAATTCTTTGTCTGGATGATCATCAAGTAAATCACAGGTGACGAATGGAACTGTAGACACGGTATTTCCCTCATTTAATTGTTAGTATGCGTAAATTATCATAAATCTCGAACTTTTCAGTCTGAGTTTGTGCCGCCTCGACCATAGTATTAGCCACTTGCTGTGCTGTCACTGGCTTAAATTTGAAACGATCAGGTACAAAATGCGAAAAGCGCATATAAAGTTTCTGTGTCGCATCTTCTAAACGTCGAGATTCATGACGCTCACCAAGTAACAGCGAAGGTTTTAAAATCGAAAGTTGATTTAACTTTAAGGTTTTTAAATAATATTCCAATTCACCTTTGACTCGATTATAAAAAAACGCGGAATTGGCTTTTGCGCCCATTGCACTGACAATGATCAGATGTGTGTCTGTATATTCTAATAATTCAGCGAAATGTGCATTGATGCTAAAATCAATTTGATAAAAATGATCTTTAGACCCTGCTTTTTTAATCGTCGAGCCTAAACAACTAAAGGCATGACTATAATCTCGCACATCATCCTGAGTCAGGGAAAGAAAGTCACTGATCACCATTTGTTGAACTTTTGCCAGTCCATTCAGTTCATGATCACGCTGACGTACCACAGCAGTAATATTCTTACATCTTGCATTTTGACTGAGCTGACGAACCAATTCCCGCCCGACCAATCCTGTTGCTCCGATGACAATCGCATTCTCTATACTTTTAGTCATTTTTCATACAATCTCAATTACTTTAGACTAATCTAACGTTTTCTTTAAAATTTTTCTGCATCTAAAATGTTGTCAAAGCATGTCAAGACTTGACTTAAGCGCTTAGTTTAATCACAATATGGCACTTGTTTACGGGCTGGTGATAGTTCTTCTGATGTTGGTTTTCAGATGTAATTTCAGCCCGCCCAGACCAATCTATTTCAAGGAGTGCACGAGTGGCAAACTCTGCTCAAGCAAAAAAACGTGCTCGTCAAAACGTTAAAGCACGTCAACACAACGCAAGCTTACGTTCTATGGTTCGTACTTATCTTAAACGCACAGTAGCTGCTATTGCTGCTGGTGATTACGCTGTCGCTACAGAAGCTTACAAAAAAGCTGTTCCTGTAATCGACCGTATGGCTGATAAAGGCATCATCCATAAAAACAAAGCTGCTCGTCATAAGAGCCGTTTAAATGCACAAGTTAAAGCTTTAGCTAACTAATTTGTTGCGATGAAAAAAGCCCTTTTTAGGGCTTTTTTTGTGCCTATTGATTTTTAAAAGCAAAAAAATAAGGTCCTTATTGGACCTTATTTTCTATTTACAGATTATTTATTAATCAGTTTCATATTCGTCGCTGATAAATATGTCCATAATAAGTTTTTGCTTGCTGTCAAATTTGTCCAACGTTGATTGCCACCGTTGGTACAGCTATATCGAATTAAATCCGCACGGTTATTTTGCAAACGTCCCGTATTTAAATCCATGCATTGACCACTTTGACGAATCGTTGTAGTCGCAGGGTCCATGGTCCAAATTTGGTTGGTTTGGTTTAACACGCAACGTTCTAGCGTCACTTTAGCTGAACCACCGTTGCCTGTTATGCATTGATCTGGATTTGACTTACTGTGTATCCGACCAATGGCATCATATACCCACTGTTCAGTATCATCCGCCGTACAACCGCTTGGGCCACTGATGTATAAATTTAATGTTCCATCAGTTAAGGTTTCAGATTTCAAACAGTTGTTACCATTTTTGATCAATGTCGCCTGCTCGAACAAACCTTCTTGAGTGACTGAAAGCTTTTTCATAAATGCTTCGAGCGCGCTTTGCGCCTCAGGTACTTGATTGGTTAGGTCTTGTGCATATACATTCATCCAACGATTTAGTCGGTATGCTGTGTTTTGTTGCGACTCATAACGGGTTAATTGCTGACGCGCCACACTATTCATCAATGACTTGTCATTTTTATATGACTCATACAGCATTTTTTCAGTTGGATTTAGTGCAACAACAGCATTTGCAGCTTGCGCTTCCAAAGCACTTTCTAATTGAGGAAGTTCGATAGCACGCAATGCACTATAACCATGCTGACGCCCAATTTTGACAGCCGGCTTGATCGCTGTGCTGTAAACTGGAATATCAATATTTGCTAATAATTTGGCTTCTTCACCTGCTTTTTTACAATACAAATCAACTTTCTGTGGTTGATCTGCCAAAGCTAAATTGACATGCAGTTTATTGGCATTACTACCTAGTCGTACAGGTGCTAAAGCAATATTGTTGACTTTATTCGTGTATTGCACATTCAACCAACATGCAGCTTGGTCTAAGGCCGTATTGGCCGCCGTTAAATCATAAACATTACCCCAGTTTGAACGTGCCGCAGGATATAACAAACCGACTTGATTGACTGGATCATAGCCCCCTAAAATGGTAATGACAGGCTGACCAAAAACCCGTGGTCGTGGATAATTTTGATCTGCGTTATACCAAACCGGAGCCGTAGAATTTGGCATCTTCGGTTGAGCGACTTCCATTTCACGAGTGGTTTTGTTCCACTTTTTGTAGCCGGTAGGCGAAGTTTCATCCCAGACATAACGGTCAAAGTGTGGTTGAATTTTCAGGAATGTGCTGTAACCCGTATAGTGTGTGTAGCGTGATACATTACTATCAGGATACCCGCCGGACATGGCATCTTTTCCGTACGGGAACAAATTTTTAAAATTTGGGATACCATTCGCTCCATCCCACTTCCATGTCGCCGTCCATGATAGATTTCCGCGCATCATATTGCGATTGGCAATATAACCCCATCCACTGTCCGCATGATGTGCAGCCCAAAATAGATTGTCACCTACCTGACCAGGGTAATGTCCTAAACCATAGTGATGGCCAATTTCATGGCTAAATTCATTCCCTACAGAATCATAAAGCGTGAGCATGCCATTACCACCACTCAGTCCATGAGTATGCACACCATTGACATAGTTCCCCTTCGTATGATGGACAACTACTGTTTGGGTTAATTGTGGCTGACTTTGGTTGGCCATAGATGCACTGGTAATACCCCAGTTAGCAAGGTTTATACCAACACTAAAGGTTGATTTACCGACATCCTCACGCATGTCTCCTGCATAAACACCACCATCTCCGGCACTTTTACTGTCATAAATAACACCTGAAGATACCATTGCACGTGTTAACTGAATATCATCATATTGTGCAACCGTCATTTCTGCTGCAGGAATGGTTTGGAAATAATCGGTACCCGCTTTTTCAGGCTCAAGCAGCATATAGTGACCGGTAGAATTTGGCTTATCTGCCAACATACCAACACGGATATTATTTAAAACCAATTCACCTGGTGCAGCAAAATCGATTTTATCTTCAGCCAATTCACCGCTGACTTTATTTGCATCGATAAATTTTAATCTTAGACCGGGTTTAACTTCATCCCAATTGAGTTTCGTGGTCCACGCGCGTTTACTGTACCAAACATCTGGACGACCTCTTTGCCCACTCTGGTCTGAAACAGGCATTTGCGTCGGATCATCCAATGTCGCGGTACGAATTAAGCGGTTGTTTTGATAGATTTCTACTTTGAGTTGCTTGATGTTTTGCATATCAAGTGTTGGCGTCACGATAAGCAGCGCTTCTTTTTCACTGGTTAACCGTGGCATTTTCTTGGCTTCGTTCGCATTCGGATCGACGACATGACTTTGACCAAATTGAACTTGCGCGGAAAAGCTACCGACTAAATCATTACGTATTTCACGAACAGCATCATTGGCATCGTAGTCATAAAAACCAATGCTTGTTTCATCGACTATATCTTGGGTCGGTTCTGGATAACTGGCAGATGATGCAGTGCCACTTGAACTATCACCACCACCTCCGCCACCACAAGCAACTAACATTAATGACACAATACAAATTGATAATTTGTTATATGGAAAACCTATCACACTTTTCACTACTATTCCCCAATTAGCCACAAAAAAATCCAATTAAGAGACTTACATAAAATATATAAATCAATAAGTTACAACAAATATAATGCTATTTTCTTTTTATTAATCATTCAATTGCCGCGTTTTGTCACTTATTAACAATTCAAATTAAATCTAAATATTTAGTATTGGCTGAATCACGATTGCTGTGACAGGTACTTCACTTATCAACTAAAATTAAGGTGTAGTCCTTTAAATACAATCGTATATTCCCGACAAAAATTGTCAGGATATTTTTAGAAACTTTGTAAATAAAAATTTTTAGAAATGGTTTAATCCCATATATTTTTTATGGTATTTTAATTTTCATCCTAGGCAGCCATTGCTGTACAAATGAAAAGAGGGATAAAAATGTCGATTAACCAATTTTTGCCATCATTAGAAAAATTTGCAGAAGCAGAAAATCAATATATTGAATATTTTACATCTAAAGGTGAAAAAGACATTTTAGGTAAAGTCATTTCAAATATGAAATCGACCGCTGAGATTCAAGCCTCTCAAGGTGTAGACTCATGGTTAGCATATGGCGTGTACTTACCAGCTGTAGAACGTATCTTTGCACTGCATCAAGGGGAAACAGAAGCTGAATTTTTTGAACGCACACAATATCCAGCTGAACTCGTGCAAGCGTATAGCATTAAAGATCATGACATTGCGACTTTGATTGCCGCTGACAAATATAGTCGAATCCACCAACAGCACCTCCCAGTTAATACTAGCCGCTGGCCTTATAGTGACGACGGTTCAAGTATTGATTTAAATCAGTATCCTGCACGAATTAAAGCCAATATTTAATCTTTTATTTAATGAAATATTGAAGCAGATAAAAAAGGCATCCCGTACATGGATGCCTTTTTTAAATATTTTGTATGCGCAAAAATACTTAGAGTTGCTGCTCAGCCTGCTGAAATTCACGAATATTTAATTCATTTAGTTCTCCACGCCAAATCCATTTCAGTTTTGACTCAAGGAATACATCTCCTTCAAACCAAACAAATAAACCTTCCATCATTTTCGGCCAGTCTTCGCGTGTCACGATATTTTTACCTGAAATAATGGCAAGAATTGCAGCCAAAATCGTATCATGACTCACCGCTAGACTCAGACCATAATCATTGGTTGGATGAGTGTTGTAAATCAACTCCAAAACATCTACCACCCCATGAATGGGCTGTTTCATACCCGGCAAAGCATTATTCACAAAACTATTGATAAAGCCTAAAGCACCTTGCTTTTGAAAGTATGGTCCTGCTTTTTTAATATCGAGCACAAAACTTCCCGGCTCGACCAATAATCCTTGTTCAATGATCTCGATATGGTGGGTATTCGGTTCAATCGTGACATTATCTGCACCTTGAATCATCAATGCCGCCGTATCCACACAGCGCTGAATTGGACTCGAAATACAGTGCTGAATAACACGATCGGTATTTTCAACCAAATAGCTGCCCCACGCTTCGGCTAAATCTCGTCCTTGATGGGTCAGTTGCAAGTCATAACCGGCCAAGCCTTGTCCTTGTACAACTTCACGAATGGAATGACGTGTAAACAATGTTACAGGCGTCTTTTCATCCGGCAATAAGTCTATTGCTTTCAGCATACTAGGAGGGAGCAAATCTAGGGCCATAATTGACAGTTCTTAAATGCAGGAGATTTAACGGAGTGTGCTGACACTATAGCATGAACCCGATTTAGCTCAAGTTTTGTCAGGCATGTTTGCCAAAGCATTTAAGGCCAATTCTTTCATTTCGGCATTTTTAAATGCAATAAATCCACCATTTAATAAAGTCTTGCGCTGGTTATATAAAAAAGCGCGACCTTTAAAATCAACCAAACCACCACCAATACGCTCGATTAAACATTGTCCAGCGCTCGTATCCCATTCACAGGTAGGATGAAAACGCGGGTAAATATCCACTCGATCTTCTAACATCATACAAAACTTATATGCACTACCAGCATGGTAGGCCTGATAAGGACTAAGTTTTTCTAAAGCGTCTAGATAGTGCTTATAAATCGGCTTATTTTTAGCACTTTGACTCAAGCCAACGTGTACGACATTCTCTACAGAGGTTTGAACATATTCATACCATGTGGTTGACTGGCTATCATATTTCAGCGGCAGTCCCTCAAAGGGACAAATATATACGCTGTATTCCCCAGGGATCGCCAATATGGCAAAGGTAGTATTAGCACCCTCAACCAGACTCAGATTAATGGTAAATTCAGGTCTTTTATGTAAAAACTCTTTGGTACCATCCAAAGGATCAAGCAGCCAAAATTTTTGCCATTGCATACGTTCAGACTTGTCACCTTCCTCTGACAATAAAGGCAAGCTAGAAACTTTAGATAATGCTTGGGTAATATAGCTATTTGCACGAAAGTCAGCTTGCGTTACAGGTGAATCATCACTTTTACGTTCCACATCAAAATCTGCACCTGAGCAATAACGCTGATATTCTTCTCGCAAAATTTCGCAAGCTTGTGTCACAATGGGAACCAACTGCAAAATCAGTGGGTCTTGCGGTGCTGTTGTTGTTTTAAACATAGAATACCTTTATATGCCAAATTACTCAGAAAAGCCGACGATCATTTTCGATATGGACGGTACTTTACTCGATCTTGCTTATGATGATTTCATTTGGAATGAGCTGCTGCCAATTCGTTATGCTGAACAGCATCAATGCTCACTCGAACAAAGCAAGCAAACGCTATTTAGTTTTTATCAACAGCATAATCATACCCTAAAATGGTACTCCTCTCGCTTTTGGACGTCACAAGTTGGCGTTGATGTTTTGGCAATGCAAATAGAACAAAAAGCCAAAGTAGCCAAACGCGAAGGCTGCATTAAGCTGCTTACCTATCTAAAAGAAAATGGCTATCCTATTTGGCTTGCGACCAATGCCGACTTTGCAGGCTTACAATTCAAACTCGAAGAAACCGGTCTTCGTGATTATTTTGATGTTATCGTCAGTTCAGAAACTCTCGGTCATGCCAAAGAGTTTATTGAGTTTTGGCAAATATTAGCAAGCAAACACCCCTTCTATGCAAAAAACTGTTACTTCATTGATGACACAGAAAAAGTGCTCAATGGTGCAAAACTTTTTGGGATTGAACAGCTCTATTCGATTCAGCAACCTTCATCTGCCAAAGCGCCTCGCGAGACTTGCAATTACCCAATGCTGTCCGCATTAACAGATTTAATCCCTATTTTAGAAGCTCAAACGACTGAGCAAGCCGAGGAACAGAAAAAATATGCGTAAATCAAATCTAGCCGAAGATGCGGTTGGTATGCGTATAGACAAATGGTTGTGGGCTGCACGTTTTTTTAAAACACGCTCTATTGCCAAAAATGCGATTGAAGGCGGTAAAGTTCATCATAATGGCGAACGCGTTAAAGTTTCTCGTGAAGTTCGTGTAGGCATGGAATTAACCATTGCCCAAGGCCTTGAGAAAAAAACCGTGGTGGTGAAAGCACTGTCGGATGTTCGTGGGCCTGCCCCCACCGCTCAGCTGCTTTATGATGAAACTGAGGTCAGTATTGCAAAACGGGAATTGCTCGCATCCCAAAGAAAGTTGCATAATCTAGCTCGGCCAGATCATCGACCAAGTAAAAAAGATCGTCGAGATATTGGTAAATTTAAAAGAGAAAATGATCAACAGTTTGACCAGCAATGGTCTTATAATGATGATTAAGTTAAAGCGTCACAACATGTCGCACCTGTTGTGATTTTCATAGAACAAAAGGATGATTTCTGTCACTATACCCTCGTGGAACAGATCTAAACTGAATACATCCACTTGAGTATATTGTTTCGTGACATCGTATTGAGGTTGTAAGATGGATGATAATAAAAGCAAGGCGTTAAATGCGGCCTTAAGCCAAATTGAAAAGCAGTTTGGTAAAAACACCGTTATGCGTCTTGGTGATAATACCGTGCAGGCAGTTGAAGCTGTCTCTACAGGTTCTTTAACATTAGATATCGCACTAGGTATTGGTGGTTTGCCTAAAGGTCGTATCGTAGAAATCTACGGTCCTGAATCTTCTGGTAAAACGACTATGACATTACAAGCTATTGCACAATGTCAGAAAGCTGGCGGTACTTGTGCATTCATCGATGCTGAACATGCATTAGACCCTCAATACGCACGTAAACTTGGCGTAGATATTGATAACTTACTTGTTTCACAGCCAGACAATGGTGAACAAGCACTTGAAATTGCAGACATGCTGGTACGTTCAGGTGCCATTGACCTGATCGTTGTCGACTCTGTAGCTGCACTGACCCCTCGCGCCGAAATTGAAGGCGAAATGGGTGACTCACACATGGGCTTACAAGCTCGCCTGATGAGCCAAGCACTGCGTAAAATTACCGGTAATGCGAAACGTTCGAACTGTATGGTGATCTTCATTAACCAAATCCGTATGAAGATTGGTGTAATGTTTGGTAGCCCAGAAACCACAACTGGTGGTAATGCACTTAAATTCTATGCATCTGTACGTTTAGATATCCGCCGTATTGGTCAAGTGAAAGAAGGCGACGAAATCATTGGTTCAGAAACCAAAGTGAAAGTTGTGAAAAACAAAATGGCTCCTCCATTCCGTGAAGCGATTTTCCAAATTCTTTATGGTAAAGGCGTGAACCATTTAGGTGAACTTGTTGACCTCGCTGTACAACAAGAAATTGTTCAAAAAGCAGGTGCTTGGTATTCATACCAAGGTGACAAGATTGGTCAAGGTAAAAACAATACCATTCGCCACTTAGAAGAACACCCTGAACTTGCACAAACCATTGAAAAACTGATTCGTGAACAACTTCTGACTACAGGTACAGCACCTGCAGAAGACAAAGACGAAGAAGAACCAGACTTTTTAGATGCTTAATTACAGCATGCTTTAATAGCAGACGAAACGCCCTACGGGGCGTTTTGTTTTGCACTCAAATTTTGTATTAAAATATCCCCATGACTAAAGACCATTTTCCACTCTTGCTCGACTATGAAGCACTGAAACAACAGTTTGCAGAAGCTGAAGAAACTACCTGCGCAATTCATGCTGCACAAACTGACATTTCACATGACAATACTTCGGTGACCGATCACTCTGCGTTGCATTTTGATGCCAATGGTAAAGATGTTCATGCTGAAAAAAAACCAGGACTGCGCGGCTCTCGTCTACGCTCCTACGCCTTTGCAGTACTCACACGTAAAGAATACTCAAAAGCGGATTTAATCGAAAAATTAGCACTGTATGCGGATAGCCGCGAAGAAGTCATAGACTTAGTGGAAGAACTTGCGCGTGAGAACTATCAAAGCGATCAGCGTGTAGCAGAGATGCTGCTGTCGAGTCAAAAACGTAAAGGTAAAGGTCCCAACCGTATAAAGCTCGCGTTAAAAAATAAAAAAGTAGACAGTGAATTAATTCAGGATGAATTAAAAGAAACAGATTGGGTCGCTGAAGCCTACCAGCTCAAGATCAAAAAATTTGGCAAAGCTGTTGAACGTGATCCAAAACAAAAAGCCAAACAAATACGTTTTTTACAATATCGGGGATTCGATCTCGATACGATTTTTAAAGTGATTGCACGTAAAGAATTTGATGCCGAATAACAAAGATATAGATCTAAATGAAGAATTAATAAAAATAAAATAAAGAAGAATCTAGGATTAAAAAAATGAGAGGAAGTTTAATTTATTATGATTGAAACTGGTGGCAACCCTACCAGCAAGACTTCGGCACATCATATTTCTACTACCGTTGCTACCTTCCGGTCCTGGCGGGGTTTGTAGAGTACAATTGCGAAGTAACCGGCAGGGCTACCATTGCAAGAACAGAGTATAGAGATTTTTGATAAACATGCAAGCCTAAAACCAAGAATTCCTGAGTAGAAAACACTGTTTGATTATTTATAAATCAATATGATGGTCGATGATGTAGAAAACGTGAAACATCATCACTATATTTTTACTTTAATACACAACAAGATTGTAAAAGCTTATTGCAATTCAGAACTTTGGCGTTTTTAATGTGCTTATCGTTTTATCTAAAGCAGTCTGTAATAAAACTATTCAATACGGACATGCTTGCAACTACATGGAATTTTTATGATGTTTAAACAGCATGTATTGTGTGCCCTTACATTGACTTGCTCAGGTACGCTATTTGCCAATATTCCAATTGAATCTCGCGGTTTGAGTGGCGCAGATAATGGCACTGTGTATACAGCAAATAATACAGCCATTCAAACAGGTGCTGGCTCTACCCCTACGCCAACCAATTTGAATTGGCAGCTCATGCAGAAGAACCAACAGCTCGAAAATGAATTGCGTAGCTTACGCGGTAAAATGGAAGAGCAAGACAATATTATCGAACAATTAAAAAGTGAACTTACAAACCGCTATGCAGATTTAGATCAACGTTTAGAGCTACTCCAACAAAAAGTAGATCCGAGTGAAGACACAGAGGCTGCGGAGGATAACCAACAAGGTACTGCACCCAGTAGCAGCTAATATAGCCCCTACACCAGCTAAACAACCTACGACCCAAGCAACATTAAGCTCATCTGCAAAACAACCTGTAAATGCAGGTGGTGACTCACTTGAGCTTGAGAAAGCAGCTTATACCGTTGCTTTAGATGCATATAAACAAGGTGGTGCGAAAAAAGCCATCGCACCGATGAAAAATTTTATTAAAAATAATCCTAACAGTGTTTATATTAGCAATGCATATTTTTGGCTAGCTGAATTCAACCTTGCTGTTGAACCGACTAACTACGCAGAAGCGAAAAAGAACTATGGTATTGTAGTAGATCAATACCCTGAGTCGACTCGTGCACCTAGAGCGTTATATCAACTGTATAGCATTGCAAAAGACGTAGATCGAAACAGCAGTTTAGCAACGCAGCTCAAAACCAAGCTTACCCAAAAGTACCCAAAATCTGAAGAAGCAGGCTTTGTTAAAAAATAGGACTTTTTTTAACGCAAAAAAAAAAGACACCTTATAAGGTGTCTTTTTTTATTCGCAGCATTTAGCGTACGATACCGCGCTTAGACTGCTCAAGTGAGTCGATCAACAATTGCGCTTCTGCCACTTCAGGCAAAATTTCAGTACGAATACGTTCAATCGCTTCATTCGTCGTTAATCCATCTTTATAGATCAATTTAAAGGATTCACGTAAACCTTGAATCACATTTTTAGACCAACCTTTACGACGCATTCCTTCAATGTTCATGGCAAAAGCATGGGCTGGATTACCAGATACCATGACATAAGCAGGTACATCTTTCAAAATAAGAGATGCACCACCAATCATACTGTAAGAATCGATTTTACAGAATTGATGAATACCAGAGTTACCACCTACGATGACATAATCACCAATGTGGACATGACCTGCAACGCCGACGTTATTAGCAAAGATATTATGATCACCTACCACACAGTCATGTGCAATATGTGTATTCACCATCAATAAATTATGACTACCAACTTTAGTTAGACCCTGATCTTGAACAGTACCACGGTGTAAACTACAGTGTTCACGAATCGAGTTATGATCCCCGATTTCTAACCAAGTTTCTTCACCAGCATATTTCAAGTCTTGGCAGACTTCACCAACACTGGCAAATTGAAAAATTTCGTTATGTTGACCAATACGGGTATAACCACCCACCACAACATGTGAATGCAGTTTAGTACCCGCTCCAATTGTGACTTGAGGACCAATAATACAATATGGTCCAATTTGCACATCCGGAGCAATTACTGCTGATGAGTCAATAATGGCGGTAGGATGAATTAATTCGTTATTGCTCATGCTGTCTCTGTTTTCTGATGCGAAACCATAATTTCCGCGGTTGCTGCGACTACGCCATCTACAGTGGCAACACAATTATATTTGTAAATGCCACGCTTTTGCATCACTAATTCTGATTTTAATACAAGTTGATCGCCTGCAACGACTTGTTTTTTAAATCGGACCTTTTCTGCACCAGCAAATAAGAACAACGAACCAGCTGAAGGTTTCTCATTATTCATAATGAAACCTAAGATACCCGATACTTGCGCCAATGCCTCAACAATCAGCACGCCCGGCATAATTGGGTATTCAGGGAAATGGCCTTGTAAAAATTCTTCGTTAATCGTTACATTTTTATAGCCTACAATCCCGTTGTCAGTCACTTCAACAACACGATCAACCAATAAAAACGGATAACGATGTGGCAAATATTCACGAATAGTCTGAATAGTCATTGGTAATTCAGGTTTTGTGAAAGCTGGGGTATTCGACTCTGTCATCATAATTATTTACGCAATTTAAATGTTGATTCAAGGGACTCAATTTGAGACTGCATATGATCAAGTCGTTTGACCAATTGGGTCAATGGCACATCTGCTAATTGTTTAAAGCGGATTGCTGCCTTTTTCCAAGAACCACTTTCAAGCATTGGCGTGCCTGAAGAATAACTTCCAGCAACGGAAATACTTTTTGTGACCATTGACATACCGGTAATTGTCACATTATCTGCAATATTAATGTGACCTACGATACCAACAGCCCCTGCTAGCACACAATTTTTGCCAATAGTTGTACTACCAGCAATGCCACATTTCGCAGCCATTGCTGTATTTGCACCAACTTTGACGTTATGTGCGATTTGCACAAGGTTATCAATAATGACACCATCTTCCAAAATTGTGTCATCTAAAGCACCACGGTCGATACTACAATTTGAGCCAATACGCACATCATTCCCGATGCGTACAGAACCTAATTGAGCAATACGATGCCATTTCCCTTGATAAGGCGCAAAACCAAACCCTTCACCACCGATCACCGTATTTGCATGGATACGTACACGATCACCTAACTTAGCTTCACCAGTAATCGTCACATGCGAATCGATAAAACAATCTTTACCAATTTCAACACCATGATCAATCTTCACTTGTGATTCAATTCGAGTTCCTTCACCCACCACGCTATTCGCACCAATCACCACATAATGCCCAATATAAGCAGTATCAGAAATGATTGCTGAAGGATGAATTTGGGCAGTACTTTCAATTCCTGTTTCTACAGATTTTTTTTCAAAAACATGCGTCAGAATAGCGAAAGCCAGATACGGATTGGGTACGACAATGAAGTTTTGCTGTGAAGGGATTTGTGACTGCATCTCTGCAGTCACAATCAGCGCACCAGCCTGAGACTGTTGAGCTTCATTCAGATATTTATCTGCGTTTAAAAATGCAAGCTGATGCGGTTGAGCACTCTCTAAACTTGCCATTCCACTGAATAGCAAATCTAGCTGGCCAATACATTGACCTTGAACAAGTTGAGCAAGCTTTTCTAAACTGAATTTTTGAGAATTCATTGATTATTTAATTGCATTAACCTTTTGAATCATTTTATCAGTTAAATCAAACTTAGGGTCATACGCAAGTGCTGAATTTTTATTCAAAACAACATCTAACTTATTTTCTGTGCGCAATTGTTCTGCAACTTGCTTGATTCGTGTATCCATCGTGCGATTTAAAGACTGAATATTCCCTTGAACCGAAGCTTGAACTTTTTGCTGTAAATCAGTCAGCTCTTTAAGTTTAGTTTGATACTGTTGACCCATTTGCTGCTTTTGCGCAGCAGTCAACTTATCACCACCCTGCTGAGCTTTTTGCTGCATTGCTTCCAGCTCTTTAGCCAGTGATTCAATTTTAGTGGTTTGTGGTTTCAACTGCTGTTGAATTTGAGCATTTTGTTGTTTTAGATAAGTACTTTGATCCACCACCTTTTCTAAATCAACCACACCGTAACCTGCTGCATTTACCACAGCAGAACACGACATACCCAATACCGCCAAACTAGCAAATAATTTATTCATCTTATCAACCTGTAATTTTGTTATTCCCAGAAGGGTCGTACTTAGAAGGTACGACCAATCTCGAATTGAATTTCTTTTGTTTCATCGCCAGCTTTGTCATTAAGCGGGAATGCATAACTCAGTGAAATTGGACCAATCATCGTGATCCAAGTAAAGCCTGCACCAACGCTATAACGCATATTGTTCATATCAAAGCCGTAGTTATCTTTACAGTATTGACGGTCTTCACTAGATTTAGGAACGTCACATTGGGTATCAAATACTTGTGCGCCTTCAGCAAATAATACTGGACGAACTTGACGCGCCCAATCGCCTTTAAATGGCACAGGTAAAGCTAATTCAGTACCAAATTGAATTAAAGCATTACCACCGACTTCTTCTGGGTCATAATCTTTTTCACCACGAGCATCATAATAGACACCGTCATATTTTGGACCTAAGGTGCTGTTGTCATAACCACGTACCGAACCAAAACCACCTGCATAGAAGTTTTTATAGAACGGTAAATCATTACCATAACCCAACTTACCATAGCCACGGAGCACAAAGTCTTTACCTAGTGGGAAATAAGCTTGTGCATCGTAAGTGACTTTTTGATACTCAACATCACTACCTGGTAAAGCAATTTCAGTATTTACGCGATGCGACATACCTGATGTTGGGAATACAGGACGGTTAAGCGTGTTATACGACCAACCTAGGTTTAAGTTATAGGTTAAAAACTTTCCTTCAAACGCACTTTCGTAATCATTATTAACTATGTTCGCTTCAGGACATGTCCATTCAAGATTGCTAGGATCAGGATTTACAATTGAACATGTATTAAATGAATTAGAATCAATGGTTTTACCACCATTTGCCTTCAAATAATCACGCACATATGTAGATACATACTCACCTGTTGTTACCTTGGTTTGATCTACATTTAAACCCATACTGATACTTTGGTTTTCATCGATCGGATAACCGAAGTTAATACCACCACCAAAACTATCAGTAACGTAGTTGTTAACGTTATAGTCATCATCTAACTTGGTTTTACGGTAGTACATGTTATAACCACGACGTACACCATCAATAGTAAAGTACGGGTCAGTTACACTGAGGTTATAGTAATCTTGAGTCTCTGAACGAGACAAATCGATAGAAACCGCATTACCTGTACCCAAGAAGTTGGTTTGACTCAAACCTGCTTGGAAAGTCACACCGCCACTTTGTGAGAAACCAACAGCTAAAGTACTTGTACCCGAATGCTGCTCTTCAACATTCACATTTAAATCAATTTGATCTGGCGTGCCCGGAATACGTGCAGGCTTAACATCAACGGTTTTAAAGAAACCAGTACGTTCTAAACGCACTTTAGACAAATCAATTTTTTCGTTACTTGCTAATGCACCTTCCATTTGACGCATTTCACGACGAAGAACTTCATCAGCTGTTTTCGAGTTACCTGTGAAATTAATACGGCGAACTGTGACTTGCTGCCCCGGATTCACATAGTAATTTAAATCAACCAATTTGGTGTCTTTATTGATTTCAGGAACAATGTTCACTTCTGCAAAGTAGTAACCTGCGTTACCGTATTTACGAAGTAAAAGCTGTTTCACACCATTCACTTTTTCTTGTGAATATAAATCGCCATCTTTATAAAGTTTTAAAGCGTTTAAATCAGTTTGCGTATAAAGCGTATCACCTAAGAAATGGGTTTCACCAAACTTAAATTGTTCGCCTTCATCCACCGAAACTTCGATAAAGACATGTTTTTTATCTTCACTCAAATTCAGACTTGAATTGGTAATGTTGAAGTTGATGTAACCTTTGTTGAGATACATCGCACGTAAAGCTTCTAAACTCGCAGCCATCTTTTCACGTGCGTAGCGGTCATTACGAGAAATGATCGAGTTCCAACCACTTTCTTTTAATGCAAAAATTTGTTTAATTTCGCTTTCTTTAAAGACCGTATTACCAATGATATTGATATCAAATACTTTGGCAGATTGACCTTCTTCAAACTCGATTAAGACATTGACACGGTTATTCGGTTGAGCGGTTGTAATAACTTTGACATCAGCATCATAGCGACCTTGCTGCATGTACTGTTGTTCTAATTCAGTTTCAACCGTTTGCAAAGATGATTTCTTTAAAACCTCACCTTCGGACAGACCCATTTTCTTTAAGCCTTCTTCCAAGGCTTCTTTAGGAATAAGTTTATTGCCTTTTAGCTCAACTTTAGAAATAACTGGACGTTCAACCACTGTATATACAAGGGTATTACCGACTTGTGAAGACTTCACATCATCAAACAAACCCGATGCAAACATGCTACGAATTGAGTTTGAAATGATTTGATCATTGACACGATCACCAGCGGAGAATGGGATCATTCCGGCTACATTGTCAGGAGTTAAACGCACTAAGCCATCAACACGAATATCTTGTACTACAAAATCATCTGCTGCATATACTTGTTGTGCTACGGCCATAGCACTAACCAGTGCCAATGGCATAAATAAATGTTTGTGCTGCATGCCAGTCTTTTCCGCTGTTAATTTATTTCGTATAACGTTCTTATAAACGCATAATGTCATTGAATAGAGCCAGTAGCATCATGCTACCCAGCAATACCATACCAATTTTTAATCCAACCAATTGTATTTGTTCAGAAACAGGTTTACCACGAATTAATTCAATAAAATAGTAAATTAAATGACCGCCATCGAGCATAGGAATCGGTAGTAAATTTAAAATACCTAAACTCACACTCATCAGTGCCATAAATGAAATGAAGGTTTGCCACCCCATTTCGGCACTTTGTCCAGCCACTTTCGCAATGGTAATCGGACCAGATAAATTATCCAAACCCACCAAACCACGCACCATTTTTACAATAGAATTCAGGATCATACTAGAGATTTGACCTGTTTTTTCTACCGCTTTTCCCATCGCCTCTACAGGCGTGTATTGAATGGTTTGTTTGTATTCGGCGGGAATATTGACTTTACCCGGATCGCTTTGTACACCTAACAGCCCTGTGACTTTACCCATTTGGTCACGCTTACCTTGCGGCATCACGCTTAAATGCACAATTTTATTTTGTCGTAAAACATCAATTTTAAGTAACTTTTCTGGAGAAGCTTGTACAACTTGTACAACATCAAACCAGTCTTTCATTTTTACGCCATCAATCGAAACAATTCGATCACCCACTTGCATCCCTTGGCGTATTGCTGCGCCATCTTCACTGAGTTTTGAAACTACTGCAGGAATTTCAGGACGATACGGTGTAAAACCTAGAACATCGAGTGGTGACTGAGTTTGATCACGTAAGAAACTCTGAATCGGTAAACTAAAGTTTTGAATTTGCCCTGCACGTTCAGCTTGAATTTGAATATTGCCAGTTTCACCCACACGATCAACCAAGGCATAATTCAAGCGCTCCCAAGTGGATACTTGAGTGCCATCTACGGCAGTAATTTTATCACCAGACTGCATTTGCGCAGCTGCTGCTGGTGTATTTGGTAAAATTTTACCTACGCGCGTATTCAGCTGTTCCTGTGCAGGTAAAAATAAAATCCAAAACAACACCACAGCAAAAGCCAAGTTGATGAGTGGCCCTGCAGCAACAATTGCAATACGTTTCCAAGGGTGTTGTCTGTTAAATGCTTTCGGTAAGTCTTCTGCTGCGACATCACCTTCACGTTCATCCAACATTTTGACATAACCACCCAGTGGCAATGCAGACAGTTGATATTGAATACCTGATTTCTTCGACGTCCACTTGAGCAGTGTTGGGCCAAAACCAATCGAATACACCAAAACCTTTACGCCCAGTTTACGTGCAACAAAATAATGCCCAAATTCATGAATCGCTATTAGCGGTCCAAGTAGCAATATTGCTGCAATAATCATAAACAAGGCATTCATGTCTTAACTTCCTGAATTCAATACTGCTTTTTCAGCAACCATACGTGCCGATTTATCTGCATGCAAAATAACATCAATATTATTTGCAGCTGAGTTTTCAACTTGCCCCAACACATGTTCCACAATTTGAGGGATTTGAGTAAAGCCAATTTTCTCATGCAAAAATGCTGCCACGGCGATTTCATTGGCTGCATTTAAAATCGTAGGAGCTAAGCCCCCAGCCTTCATGGCTTGACGTGCTAATTTTAGTGCTGGGAATCGCTGTATATCAGGCTGTTCAAAGTTTAACTGTGAATGAACAAATAAATCTAATGGAGGCACATGTGTTTGAATACGCTTTGGCCACGCTAATGCATGAGCAATAGGCGTACACATATCAGGATTACCCATTTGCGCCAAAGTCGAACCATCTACATATTGAACCATTGAATGAATGATACTCTGTGGATGGACAACAACTGTTACAAATTGTTCTTCAACTGCAAAAAGATGACAGGCTTCGATCAATTCCAAGCCTTTATTCATCAGCGTTGCAGAATCAACAGAAATTTTTTGCCCCATCGACCAATTTGGATGCTTACAGGCTTGTGCAGGCGTCACACTTTGCAATTGTTCTAAACTATGATGCAAAAATGGACCACCAGAAGCGGTAAGTAAAATTTGTTTGACACCTAGCTTTGGCTGACCATGACGCTCAGCTTGTAGATAAGTTTCAGGCAAGCATTGGAAAATTGCATTGTGTTCAGAATCGACCGGCAGCAACAAAGCATTATTTTCACGTGCGGTCTGAATCATGATGTCACCCGACATCACCAGCGCTTCTTTATTTGCAAGCAACACGCGTTTACCTGCTTTCGCAGCAGCCAATGTCGGTAGCAACCCTGCCGCACCCACAATAGCTGCCATGACCACATCAACCTGTGGATGTTCTGCTACTGCAATCAATCCTGCTTCATCATGCAGGATTTCAATATCAGTTAATTTTTCAGCTACGAGTAATTGGCGCAGTTCATCCACTTTATTAAATGGAACAACTGCGATTTTCGGTCGATATTGTTTGCATATTTCGACAAGTTCTACAATTCGGCTATGTGCAGTGACTGCAAAAACTGAATACTCTTCGGGGTGCTGTTGCAGAATCTTTAAAGTACTTTGACCAATGGATCCTGTTACACCCAATATACAAACAGATTGTGACATCTATAAATCTACGCCAATTAATTTTAAAACATACATACCTGCTGCAAAGATAGGTGCTGCAGCAAGCAACGAGTCGATACGATCCAGCACACCGCCATGTCCTGGAAGAATACGACCAGAATCTTTGATCCCTGCACGACGCTTGATCATCGATTCAAATAAATCACCAAGTACTGAACTAAATACCGTTATTACTGAAAGTATTAAAAATAAAATATGTTCAGCGATGCTTAAATCTAGATAAATAATTTCAACAACAATGACAATTAGCATTGCAGTAAATAGACCGCCGTATAAACCTTCGATGGATTTATTCGGGCTCACATCTGGTGCAAGTTTTTTCTTACCAAATTTACGTCCCACGAAGTATGCACCACTGTCTGCACCCCATACCAACAGGAACAGATACATGAGCCACCACGGTGAGTTCATCCACACAGAAAAAATAGCGGTTACAGCAGCAGGAACTAAGACTAAACCAATACCACTCAGACTCGGGTTATACCAGTTATCGTAATCAGGATAAGACTTCACCCAATAAACACTTAAGATCCAAGTAAAGATCGAAGCCGCCCAAAGCAGTAATGCAACATCTGTAAAATGCAATGCTAGTGCTGAAAGAATAGCAGTGACTAGACCATAGCCCCAAGCGAAAGGTTTAATCACATTTTGTGTATTACGCGGCATGAGTTTAAACCACTCATAACCCGCGACAGCTGATGCAATGATCATCAGCACAAGCATTGGGTATTTAGACTCGGTTGCAAACATGCAACTCAGTACAACTGAAACCAGTACCAATGCGGTTATTATCCGCTCTAACATTTATTTATTCTCAAACTGCTCTTGTTGAATCTGCTCTGAGGTCTTACCAAAACGTCGTTCACGACCACCAAATACCGCTAGTGCGTCGTCAAATTCTTCAATGGTAAATTCGGGCCATAATGTCTGGGTAAAATAAAGTTCTGCATAAGCAGCTTGCCACAGCAAGAAGTTCGAAAGACGGAAATCTCCACCTGTACGAATTAACAAATCTACCGGAGGTAGATCACTTAAACTGACATATTGACCAAAGACTTCAGCATCCACTGCTTCAAGATTTATTTTGTTAGTTAAAACATCTGCTGCGATTTTTTTTGCAGCCTGTGTCATATCCCACATACCACCGTAACTAATTGCAATAGTTAAAGTCATGCTGTCGAAATTAGCAGTCCTTTGTTCGGCTTGCAACATTAAGTCACGTAAGTTAGGAGATAAGCGAGAACGATCACCAATAAAACGTAGGGAAATGTTAAATTTTTCCATGCGTGGCAACTGTTCATGAATGGTTTCTTCAAGAAGAGCCATCAACAAATCAACCTCAAACTGAGGACGATTCCAATTTTCACTCGAAAAAGCAAAAACCGTCAGTGCTTGGATATTTCTTTTACGACAATGTTCAACGATGGGATCTAGGATGTCCTTTCCAGAACGATGCCCTTCACCTTTTTGCATTTGATTCTTTTTGGCAAAACGATTGTTGCCATCCATAATGATGGCAACATGTTTTGGAAGACGGGAAGTTTCTTCAGATGAGGTCATTAAAACTTAGACCTTCATCAATTCAGCTTCTTTTGCAGCCAGACGTTTTTCAACTTCAGCAACGAATTTGTCTGTGATTTTTTGAATGTCATCACCTGCACGACGCTCATCATCTTCAGAAATTTCTTTTTCTTTCAACAATGCTTTGATATCACCCAAAACATCACGACGGATGTTACGGATCGCAACTTTTGCATTTTCAGCTTCGTTACGTGCAACTTTCTGCATGTCTTTACGTGTTTCTTCTGTTAATGCAGCCATAGGAACACGGATGGCATCAGCAGTAATCGGGTTTAAGCCCAAGTCAGATTCACGAATTGCTTTATCAATTGCAGCAACCATTGAACGTTCAAAAGGCTGAACAAGTAGAGTACGAGAGTCTTCTACACCCACGTTCGCTACTTGGTTTAATGGCACATCAGAGCCATAGTAAGGAACCATAACACCATTTAAAATTGATGGGTGCGCGCGGCCTGTACGAACTTTGGCAAAACCATGCTCTAGAGAATCTAGAGATTTGTTCATACGGTCTTCTGCGTCTTTTTTAAGATCGTTAATCATGTGATCTTCCTTACTTAATTCGAAAAGATGTAAATTCTAAAATAGCTTGTAGTATAAAGAGCTTTAGGGCCCACGTACATTAGTTCGTAACGTGAGTACCCTCTTTTTCACCCATTACCACTGAAAGTAATGAACCTGATTTGTTCATATCAAATACTTGAAGTGGAACGTTGTGGTCACGGCACAAGCAAATCGCTGTCAAATCCATCACACCCAGTTTTTCATCTAAAACTTGGTCAAATGTTAATGCATCGTATTTCACTGCATCTTCATATTTACTTGGATCTTTGTTGTATACGCCATCAACCTTCGTCGCTTTAAGGATAAGATTGGCTTCAATCTCGATACCGCGTAAGCAAGCTGCTGTATCTGTTGTAAAGAATGGGTTACCCGTACCTGCAACAAATACACAAACTTCGCCACGAGTTAAATGACGAATAGCATCACGGCTAGAGTATGATTCAACTACAGCACCAATAGGTAAAGCTGACATTAGACGAGTTTTGATATTACGACGCACCAAAGCATCACGAAGTGCCAAACCGTTCATTACAGTGGCCAACATACCCATTTGATCACCTGTTACACGGCCAACCAAACCATCTTTTTGTAATTGGCTACCACGGTAAAGGTTACCACCGCCGACAACGATCCCCACTTGAACACCTAAACCAACAAGGTGCGCAATTGCGAGTGACATTTGATCGAGCACTTGTGCATCGATACCCATCTCTTTATTGCCCGCTAAAGCTTCACCTGAAAGCTTAAGCAGGATGCGACCAAAACGTGGTTTTTTAGAATCAAGCATCATCAACTCCGAATTATTTAATTTCAATTATTTTTAATGAATCGTTTAAGCAGACTTAACCGAGATCAGTTTTGCAAATAAGTCATATTCATCTGCATCTGTGATTTCTACTTCAAGTAAATCACCTGCTTTAATCACTGACTTATCGATATCTTCAACAAAAACATTACCGTCAATTTCAGGTGCATCTGCATAAGAACGCGCAACAGCAACTGGGAACTCTTCTTCAAGATCATCCACAAGTACTGTCATTTTCTGACCGATACGACTTTGCAATTTCGCAGCAGAGATTTCTTGCTGAACTTGCATGAAACGCTCATAACGCTCTTGTTTGATTTCTTCAGGCACATGATCTGGCAAATCATTTGCAGTCGCACCTTCAACTGGTGAGTAAGTAAAACAACCCACACGATCAAGCTGCGCTTCTTTTAACCAATCAAGCAACATTTGGAAGTCTTCTTCAGTTTCACCCGGGAAGCCCACAACAAATGTAGAACGAATCACAAGATCAGGACATTTCTCACGCCAAACTTTTAAACGCTCCAGTGTATTTTCACTGTGCGCAGGACGCTTCATGAGTTTTAGAATCTTAGGACTTGCGTGTTGGAATGGAATATCCAAATACGGCAAAATTTTGCCTTGTGCCATTAAGTCAATCACAGCGTCTACATGTGGATATGGATATACATAGTGCAGACGCACCCAGATACCCAATTGACCCAATGCTTCACACATGTCATAGAATTTGGTTTTAACGGGCTGACCGTTCCAGAAGTCCAATTTGTATTTGGTGTCTACGCCATAAGCCGATGTATCTTGAGAAATCACAAGGACTTCTTTTACACCTGCTTTTTTCAGCGCTTGAGCTTCAGTCAATACTGAACCTACTGGACGAGAAACCAAATCACCACGCATGCTCGGAATAATGCAGAATGTGCAACGATGGTTACAACCTTCTGAAATCTTCAAATAAGCATAATGTTTTGGTGTTAATCGAATACCTTGTTCAGGTACTAGATCAATAAACGGATTGTGTTTCGGTGGCTCAGGCACGTATTCGTGCACAGCTTCCATCACTTCTTGATATGCCGCAGCACCTGTCACTTTTAAGACATTTGGGTGCATTTGGCGAATTTTGTCTTCGTCTTTACCTAAACAACCAGTCACAATTACGCGACCGTTTGAACTCATCGCTTCGCCAATGGCATCTAGCGACTCTTGTACTGCAGATTCAATAAAACCACAGGTATTTACAACTACTAAATCGGCACCATCATAATCTGATGCTACATCATAACCTTCAGTCTTTAACTGAGTTAAAATTCGTTCGGAATCTACCAATGCCTTAGGACAACCTAAAGAAACAAAACCGACTTTGGGGGATTTCATGAATCTGCGCTCCACTATAATCCGCGTATTGTATGTCTTTTCAAAACATAAAAACAGGTGAAAAGGTCACTCTTTATATCACGCACCAAAATAAAGCTATAAATTCATCCATATAATTTCATTTGCACCATTTTAATGCATTTTAGATTTACAGCCTGTTTTTAATCAGCTATACACTTTATTTAAAGTCTTAAATAAGCGCATTTATTCAAATAAGCATCAAAACTTAGCGTATTTCTGAAATAGTTGGCTTATATCTTGCATAACTTGCATCAATTCGAACCTTATTAGATTGAACGATTTGCTTTATGAAGATGCCATTGCGCCATTTTAAGACAGGAACCTCTCGCTAATGGATCAGACTATGACGATTGATTACAGGCTTTTAGTGGATAATTTAACCACTGCCATTTTATTGGTCGATAGCAACCTGAATATTTTTTATTTAAATTCATCTTGTGAAGCGCTTTTTGACATCAGCTTACTTCGTGCATCAGGTCAGCCTGTATTAAATTTACTCCATATGCCCGATGATGAGTTCAATACGCATGATGCATTAATGAATACACTAACTTCCGGTCAGCACTATACGCGCCGAGAAGCAACGATTAATGTCAACTTTAAAGACATTCATGTTGATTACACCGTGTCACAGCTCAACTCTGGCAAACCCTACCACCCGTTGCTATTGATTGAACTCAATCAAATCGACCGGATGTTGAAAATCTCTAAAGAAGAAAACCTGATTCAACAACATCAAGTTGCACGACAACTGATTCGTGGTGTTGCTCATGAAATTAAAAATCCACTTGGTGGTATCCGTGGGGCGACACAACTTTTAGCGCGTAGTTTAAATGATCCGAAGTACAGCGAATTCACCGACATTATTATTAGTGAAGTGGACCGATTACGTAATCTTGCTGACACTATGCTTGGTTCAAGACAATTACCAAGTTACGAACCAGTCAATGTCCATGAACCCCTTGAACGTGTTCGTTCACTGATCGTCAACCAAACTAAAAAGAAAATTAAGATCACTCGTGATTACGACCTTTCTTTACCGGATGTTCTGGCAGATCGTGATCAATTGATTCAGGTCATGCTGAATATCAGTGTTAATGCTGTTCAGGCGATGACTGAAAATAAAGAGTTCTTTGTTGAGCATCAACCAGAACTCACCTTGCGCACACGAATTCAACGCTTAGTCACCATCAACGGTGTATTAAAACGTTCTGCGGTACGCATTGACATCGAGGACAATGGACCGGGTGTCCCACAAGAAATATTAGAATCCGTATTTTACCCTTTAGTGACAGGACGAGCGAAAGGCACAGGTCTCGGCCTTAGCATTGCACAAAATATTATGCATCAACATAACGGAATGATTGAATGCCAATCAGTTCCTGGAAAAACAGTATTTAGCCTATATTTACCTTGGGAGTCAGATCATGTCGCGTAATAAGATTTGGGTCATCGATGATGATCGCGCCATGCGTTGGGTGCTGGAAAAAACATTCAAAGAAGAAGGTTTTGATGTTACCAGTTTTGAAGAAGCACAATCCGCTTTAGATCAGTTAAGTGTCGATGCGCCAGATGTTATTTTGACGGACATTCGTATGCCAGGTATTGATGGACTGACCTTTTTAGGTAAAGTCAAAGGCAACTACCCAGACTTACCTGTGATCATCATGACCGCTCATTCAGATTTAGAATCTGCTGTGTCGAGCTATCAAACGGGTGCATTTGAATATCTACCAAAACCTTTTGATATTGATGAAGCCTTAGCGCTTGTAAACCGTGCAATTTTGCATATTGCCAAATTACAACAACAAGAATCTGCTAAAACTGTTCAACCGATTCAATCTACTGAGATTATTGGTGAATCACCTGCTATGCAGGAAGTCTTCCGTGCCATTGGTCGTCTTTCTCAATCACACATTACCGTATTAATTAATGGTGAATCAGGCACGGGTAAAGAATTAGTTGCGCATGCATTGCATAAGCATTCACCACGTGGCAACAAGCCTTTTATTGCCCTCAACATGGCGGCAATTCCAAAAGATTTGATCGAAACTGAATTATTTGGTCATGAAAAAGGCGCGTTCACCGGTGCCAACACACAGCGTCAAGGGCGTTTCGAACAAGCCAATGGCGGGACTCTTTTCCTTGATGAAATTGGCGACATGCCATTTGAAACCCAAACACGTTTACTGCGTGTTTTAGCGGATGGCGAATTCTACCGCGTTGGTGGTCACATCCCAGTCAAGGTGGATGTCCGTATCGTTGCGGCAACACACCAAGACTTAGAAAAGTTAGTACATGAAGGTCGCTTCCGTGAAGACTTGTACCACCGTCTAAACGTGATTCGTATTCATATTCCAAAACTTGCACATCGTAGTGAAGATATTCCGATGCTTGCACAGCACTTCCTTGCAAGTGCAGGTAAAGAACTTGGGGTAAGCCCGAAAATTCTGCGTCCTGAAACGCAAGAATACATGCAAAAACTGCCGTGGCAAGGTAATGTGCGTCAGCTCGAAAATACCTGTCGCTGGTTAACGGTCATGATCACAGGCCGTGAAGTTTATCCAGAAGATTTACCTTCTGAATTAAAACAGATTCCAATTCAAGGCACAGATGGCAATCCTGCTACTCAAGGGATTGATCGTATTGGTGTGCATCACTGGGATGAGTTACTTGGTCAATGGGCCGTACAAAAACTTAAAAATGGTGAGATGAAAATTCTCGACATTGCCACACCAATGTTTGAACGCACCCTCATCAATGCTGCACTACAGCAAACACGTGGGCGTAAGCGCCATGCAGCAGAACTTTTAGGTTGGGGTCGCAACACTTTAACCCGTAAACTCAAAGAACTTGGTATGGACAGTGCCGAAGATGATGTCGAAGAAGAATTAGAAAGTTAATTTTCTGATTTTCATTAAAAAAGCCAGTCACTTGACTGGCTTTTTTATTTTGAGATTTTTTAACAACATTTTATGCCGTAAAGCCGACATAACGTGAATAACCTTCCACCCCTAAATCAGACTTATAAATCAGAAACTCAGGGAAGCTCGAGGCGGTAATTTCAGTAAACATATGATATTGATCATCATTGGCATGCAAGTCATCGACTGTATGCTGCATAGTTTGCTCAAATTCATCGGTAATAAACTCAAAACCAATATCCATTGCAATAAACAGCACATGCTCACATGGCTGTACATACTGCTCTTCTGACCAATCAATCACTTGCTGCTGGCAATGTGGACACTGAATGTTATCTGAAGGAGAAATATCAAGTTCGATCAATTGATAAGACATAGAAGTAAATTTATTCATAAATATTAGATTTATTCTAACAAAACTTAGTTCCAGCTAAAGATATTTATTCAATAAAAAAGGAGCCGTAGCTCCTTTAAATATGACTGATTTCGATTATTTCTTGAGGGATGACTTATAGGCTGACAATGCAGCCACCGCGATAGCCGACAAAGCAATACCCGGCGCACTTGCAATTAAAATACCTGTCGTTCCTAGACCTAGCGCCAAAATCTTACCTGTAAGTAATGGACCTGTCATTGCACCCAAACGCCCCCATGAAATTGCACTTCCCACACCTGTTACTTTCCCCGCTGGTGTATAGAAAATTGGGGATATCCCATACAAAATCGATTGACCACCTGTAGAGAAAATTCCGCCCATGATGCCTGCTGCGATGAGTACAGGAATGGAATTTGTTGTAAACAACACAAACAATGCTACAAACAAACCTGAATAGATAATCACTGCCATTTGCCATAATTTTAGACGATCCAGCAAGTAGCCTAAACCCAGCGTACCAATCACTGCGCCCACTTGGAACATCAACATGATCATGAAAGCTTGTTGCTTTTCCAACCCTTGCTCCATAAGCAAGTTAGGCAACCAACTGATCAGAATATAGTTCACCATCAAGGTAAAGAAGAAGCTTAACCAAAGCGGCAATGTATATTTATAACGCTGTTCAGCAAAAAGGATTTGCCCCATCGCTGGAACAGCTTCTTTGGTTTCTGCCTGAACTTTTTCAGTACGCTTATCTTTTAAGATAATCGCCATGAATGGAATCAAGATTAAAGGCGTTAAACCACCAATTAAAAATAGTGTATGCCAAGAGATATCTTTAAAGATAATACCCAAGCCAGCAACAAAGATTGCACCTACAGGTAAGCCACAGTACATCAAACTATTTAAGCGCCCACGGTTAGCATCCGTCGCTTCATCACCCACCACCGAGATCATCGTTGGCATCGCAGCACCCAAACCTAAACCTGTAAAGAATCGTGCGATATATAAAATTTCAATGCTTGGTGCAACTGCCGTTATTGACATAAATACACCGAAGATAAAAATCGACAACATCAGGACTTTCTTTTGTCCCAAATAGTCAGCGACACGCCCCCCCAAAGAACGCGCCAAATAACATACCAAATACACCTAAGCTAAACACATAACCCATTTGCACCTGATCTAAGGAAAATGTCGCTGCGATTCCTTTTGCTGCGATACCAGGCGCTTGCAGGTCAAAACCTTCAAAAAATGCCACCCAGAAACACAAAAATACCGTTAGAAATTTTTGCATTTTTCCCGATTGTTGATTTGCCATAATCGAACTCCATTCATGTAGCGTAAACCCACTTGTACGCCATGCCCTGAAGTTTCGGCTTTATTGGGTAGAATAAATACCACTACAAAGGTCGGAATTCACACGACCAAAAGCCCACTATTAAGACTTAAAACTTTGTATATCAATAGTTTTTAGATCTTATTTTTTGTATTTATATTTTACTATCAATCACTTAAGTTTATGAAAGATTTTAATAATCAAACCATAGCTAAAACTAGGGTCTGTTGACATTTGTTGATTAAAAAAATAGCGAGATAGTAAAATTAAATCGCCAAACCCAATTTTACACTCGCTATGCCTCGAACAATGCTAAATGATCAACACTGGTCCAAGTTACTTGCT
>NZ_VOZA01000034.1:0-32731 GCF_013420015.1 Acinetobacter sp. YH12039
TTAATCTTGCGAAGCAGTGCTTCTCAGGCAGGACATTATGGAAAAAATGGTCCGGCTATCATTGCCGAAGTTTGGTCGAAACTAAGATGCATTGCATCAAATTATTGGGGGATAAACTCAGTGCAAGGAGTTTTGATAGCCAAGTGAATGAAATTCATGCACGTGTAGCAGTCCTCAACAGATTTACGGAATTAGGTCGACCACTTACCCAAGTTACGCCTTAAATTTGGCTCAATTAGGGGGGGCTTTGTATTTCAAATCTTTGTGCAACAAAGCCCTTTAAAATTAAAAAAGCACTGAGTAGTGCTTTTTCAACTCGTATTTTAGTGCTTATATAGCAACAATATTGACCGCATTCGGTCCTTTTTGACCTAGAGCAATACTAAATTCAACCTGTTGGCCTTCGAATAAGGTTTTAAAACCTGAGTTGGCAATTTCACTGAAGTGCGCAAAAACATCTGGACCTGATTCTTGTTGAATAAAACCAAAACCTTTAGTTTCATTGAACCACTTAACGGTACCTTTAACAACATTTGAGTTTGACATAATAAATCCTACTGATTTTTAATAATTTTTAGTCATTTTATTGACTGCATATAACTTTGAAAATAATAAAGAATGAAACTTAAAATCTGAAAAAACGAAGAATTATGAATAAAACGACGATACTTAAGAGAGATTTAATGCAACAAGACTTTTTTCTAGTTACGCTCACTATACCTTAAAAATAAAATTAATCAAGTTTTTCTTATATGTATATTTAATTATCTTATAAAAGATGGCTGGATCGGGAGTTAATATTTTGATCTAGGTGACTTTTTTAAAAAATACTACCGACAATATTGCTACATTAAATCTGGCAAAACCAATTTACCGCGTTAAAAGGGGGATCCAAGAAAAATGATTTTCTCCATTTTCTCAGGCTTTAAGATTGAAATTTCGCCTACATTCATCCTGCATTTAATCTTCACACTTTGTTCACATCGACTTGGGTTATCTTAATCCTGAGATCCAACAAGGCTAAAAAATGAAGATGCGATTTAAGTCTGCTTTTGCAGCGATAGCACTGTCTATCATCAGCTTTACAACGACTCAAGCAGAAACTGCTGCGCCTCAGGCAGTTGAACGAGTAGATATACAGAAGTATGCCGGTAAATGGTATGAAATTGCGCATTTACCGATGTATTTTCAGCGTAAATGTATAGCTAATATCACGGCACAATATAGCGTCAATGCCGATCAAACTATCGGTGTATTGAATAGCTGCCGAACTGCCAATGGTGAGATAATTAGCTCTGAAGGTGTTGCGTATTCGCAAAATCAGGGGAACAGCAAACTGAAGGTCAGCTTTTTGCCTAAAGGTTTAAGATGGATCCCCTTTACTAAAGGTCATTACTGGGTATTACGAGCAGACCCGGAATATAAAGTGGCACTCGTAGGGGGGCCAAGTAATAAATACCTATGGATTTTATCGCGTCAACCGCAACTCGATGAAGCAACTTATCAGTCATATATAGACACTGCAAAACATTATGGTTACGACGTTACAAAACTTATCAAATTGCCTCATTAATCTGCTAACCTTTTGCCGAACTGATAAATCTCTCTACAGTTCGGTTTTTTTTATTGACTTCACATAAAATTCATATCTGACTGATTAAACTCATCAAATAGAATAAATATAGTTGCAAAAAATTAGGGTGAGTCGATGTTGAAAAGTCTGATGCGATGGATAGACAGCTGGTCCATACACACATCGCCTGAAACGCTGACCGCTGAAAATAGTAAAATTCAGTGGTTCAGAATTTTACCCTTTATTCTACTGCATCTGGCCTGTCTGGCAGTATTCTGGGTGGGGGTATCGTGGTTTGCACTGGGTTTCATGCTCGCATTCTACCTAATCCGCATGTTTTCCATTACGGCCTTTTTTCATCGCTATCTGTCACATAAAACTTTTCAGACTTCGCGTCCGGTGCAATTCCTGTTTGTGTTAATTGGAACTATGAGTGCACAGCGTGGTCCGCTATGGTGGGCGGCCCATCACCGTTATCACCACCGCTATACCGATACATTACAAGATCCACACTCCTCAACACATGGTTTTTGGTACAGCCATGTCGGCTGGTTTTTAAATGAATATAATTTTGCCACGCGTAAAGAAGTGATCAAGGACTGGCTGAAATATCCGGAACTGATCTGGCTGGACCGCTTCAGTTTAATTGTGGTGCTGCTGACCGCGGGCGGAATTTATGTACTCGGGGAGTGGGTGGCCATCACCTGGCCGCAACTTGGTACATCAGGCCTGCAATTGCTAGTGTGGGGCTTTGTCGTGTCTACCGTGTTACTGATCCATGCCACCTTGTGTATCAATTCACTGGCGCATCATTATGGCAGCCGAGATTTTGACACGGATGATCACAGCCGCAACAATTTATTCCTGTCGATCATTACCTTGGGCGAAGGCTGGCACAACAATCACCATTATTATGCCGGCAGTACCCGGCAGGGTTTTTACTGGTGGCAGATTGATGTGACCTATTACCTGCTGAAACTCATGTCTTTGTTCGGGCTGGTCTGGAGACTCAAGCCCATTCCGGCACGTGTCTATGACGTCAGTAAAATTGCCCGGGCTCGAAAACAGAAAAAAGCTGCCAAGACCGGCACTCCGACTATTCATTCAAAGGAATCACCATGAAAATTGCAATTATTGGTTCAGGTATTTCCGGTCTGTATGCTGCCTGGAAACTCAGCAAAGCGCATGAAGTCACAGTCTTTGAAAAGAATAACTACTTTGGTGGTCATACCGATACCCATCAGCTGAATATCGATGGTGAACAGGTTGCGGTGGACAGTGGCTTTATTGTCTTTAATGAGCATAACTATCCGCTGTTCTGCGCCATGCTAAAAGAACTTGGCATTCAATCGCAAAGCAGTGACATGGGCTTTTCGGTGAATAATCAGGTCACTGGCTTACAGTACAATCCTTCAAAAAAATTCTCGTTATTGTTCCGACCTCAAAACTTTTTTAATGCAGATTTTCGCGCGATGTTGTCGGATCTGTTCCGCTTCTATGCCGCCAATAAAGATCTGGATGTCGAGCATGTCGATGCACAGCTCAGTATAGATGAGTATCTGGATCAGCATGGCTATTCCGAAGCCTTCCGTCAGGAACATCTCTATCCGATGTGCGGGGCGCTGTGGTCCTGCCCGGTGGAACAGGCCGGACAGATTCCGTATAAGTTTGTGGTGAGCTTTTTCCAGCATCATCGCATGTTGCAGCTCAAAGACCGTCCTTTATGGCTGACGGTCAAGGGTGGATCAGCTCGCTACGTCCGTGCCATTCAGGCCCAGTGCAATATCACGCTTCGTAAAACTGCTGTGCATCAGGTGTCTCGCAGTGCCAATGATGTGCTGATTGAAACCCAACAGGGCAGCGAGCGTTTTGACTGGGTGATTTTCGCCAGCCACGCCGATGACAGCCTGAAACTGCTGAAAGACCCGACCGCGCAGGAGCTGGACGTGCTAGGCAAGTTCCGCTATCAGGATAACCGCATGGTGGTACATTCCGATACCTCTATCATGCCCAAATCCCGTCGCCAGTGGGCCAGCTGGCATGTACACGTCACGCCGACTCAGGTCACTGAACAGACGCCATTCCAGCACAGTGGCACACATTATGGCTTTAGCTACTGGATGAACCAGTTGCAGAACCTGAACTGCAAAACCCAGGTCTTTGCCACCCTGAATCCTAATTTTGCCCTGAATCCAAAAAAAGTCTGGGTAGAACGACATTACCGTCATCCGGTGTTCGATGCCCCGGCGATTGAAGCACAGCAACGCTGGGCCGAGGTCAACGGCCAAAACCGCACCTCATATTGTGGAGCTTACTGGGGTTGGGGCTTTCATGAGGATGGGGCGCGTAGCGCATTATGGGTAATCGATCAGCTATTAAAACAGGCTGAACAGGCAGCCTAGGAGCGCATGATGCAGATGTATCCACTGGCGATTGCCACTGCTGAAATCCGGCATCGACGTTATTTGCCCCAAGCCCATGCTTTTAGAACCCAGCTGAGCTATCTATGGTTTGATCCAGATCAACTCGCGACGTTTACCGGAAAATCCTGGCTGTGGTCATCTAACCGCTGGAATTTCCTGACCCTAGATGAGCGCGATTTTCTGACTATGGAATGTGGCTCGATTCGGCAGAAGATTGCACGCCTGCTGATCAAGCGGGAAAACTATCTGTTACCGCATGCCGCGTCTATCCGGGTGCTAGCTTTGCCACGAACACTCGGCTTTCGTTTTAATTCCGTAGTGTTTTATCTGGTCTTTGGTGCCACCGACCAGTTGCTCTTTGTGCTGAGTGAAATCACCAACACACCGTGGAATGAACGACAGGTCTACATTCACGATTGCCGGAACAATCCAGACGAATATGCGCCGTACCAGAGTCACCAGTTTGACTTTAAAAAGGCCTTTCATGTGTCGCCGTTCATGCCGATGGGGCTGGATTATCGCTGGCGCTTCAGCTTTTCGGATCGGCAGAACGTGATTCATATGCAGCTGTTTGAGCAGGGAATCTTGCAATTCGATGCCACCCTGAAATTTTCCTTGCAGGCCATCACGGTTCCTTCACAGCAGCATCGCTATGCTGTACTCAAAGTTCTTGAACCCTTCAGGATGGTCAGCGGAATTTATCTGCACGCCTTTCGTTTATGGAAAAAGAAAGTTCCATTTTACCGACATCCTAAAAAAGAAAAAGGAAACACATTGCGATGAAGACACTATTCATGGGAGAGCAAAGCACACTGCCGATGGTACTTCGCCACCTGCTGAAATTACGCCATGGTCAGCTAATTTTTAAAGGCGTCTGGAACGGGGCTGTCGGGGAAAATAGCGATTTACAGGCGGTGATACAGGTGCATGATGTTCGTCTGATGGATCTGCTGTTCCGTAATGGTGTACTGGGTGCTGCCGAAGGTTTTATCCGTGGCTACTGGAGCAGTGAAGATCTGGTCGATGTGATCCGCATTTTGGCACGTAACCGCGATGTGCTGGACCAAATGAATCAGAATGCAGTGGCCAAAGCCAGCCAGTTACTGTTAAAGGTCTGGTATAAATCGCGCAAGAATTCGATTGATGGCAGCCGCAAAAATATTGCCGAGCATTATGACCTGAGTAATGACTTTTTCAAGCTATTCCTGGATTACAGCATGATGTATTCCAGTGCGGTGTTTAAAGAACCCTGTATGAGCTTGGAACAAGCTTCAGATTATAAAAAAGAACTGATCTGCCAAAAACTTCAATTGCAACCGATGGACCATTTGGTTGAAATTGGCAGCGGCTGGGGAGGCTTTGCCATTTATGCGGCTCAGCATTATGGCTGTAGGGTGACTACCATTACCATTTCCAAAGCTCAGTACGATGAAGCACTCGCCCGAGTTGCTGCAGCCGGACTGTCACATCGTGTGACTGTGCAGCTGAAAGATTACCGCTTACTGGAAGGCAAATACGACAAGCTGGTGTCGATTGAAATGATCGAGGCCGTAGGTGAGCAGTATTTATCCACCTATTTCCAGAAATGCCGCGAGCTCCTCAAGCCGAATGGTCTGGCCCTGATTCAGGCCATCACCATTGAAGATGCACGCTATGCCAAAGCCCTGAATACCGTGGACTATATCAAGCGCTATATTTTCCCGGGCAGTTTTATTCCCTGTATCAGTGTCATGACCCAGACCGCTTCCGAACAAAAACTGCGACTCAAACATCTGGAAGATATCGGCCAGAGCTATGCCCAGACCTTGCACTGCTGGCGTCAGCGTTTCTTGCAGCAGCATGATCAGGTACTTGGGCTTGGTTTTGATGAGCGTTTTATCCGCATGTGGGATTTTTATCTGTGTTATTGCGAAGGTGGCTTCCGTGAAGGCGTGATCAGTGATGTACATCTGCTGTTCGAAGCAAGTGCCTACTAAGCCAAGATAAAACAGGAGGGCCGAAATGCTGCTGAATTTACTGATGCTGAATGTCTTTATCATGCTCTGTAGCTGGGTGTTGGTGACCTATAACCGCAGAGCAGGGCTGGTCGATGTCGCTTGGAGTTTCAGTATTGCCCTCAATGTGATTATTGCCGCTTGGGCGATTGACAGTGCACCGATGTTGGTTCGCTTATTTCTGGGACTGGCGAGTGGGATCTGGTTTTCACGGCTGACTTGGCATCTGTTACGGCGCTATGCCAGTGAAACCCAAGAAGACACGCGTTATGCCAACATGCGCCGAGCGATGGGGGAGTATCAGCATCTTGGTTTTCTGGTGTTTTTTATATTTCAGGCAGGATTGGCTCTACTGTTTTCTTACCCAATGCTGAAGCTGTTAAGTATCTCGACCGAGCAATGGAATGACTGGACTTTGGTCACTGTGATTGTGGCGGGCATGATCATGCTATCCGCTTTGATAGGCGAAAGCACTGCCGATCAGCAACTTTACCGTTTTAAGCTAGATCCACAGAATCAAGGTAAAACCATGGATCAGGGCTTGTGGAAATATTCGCGCCATCCGAATTATTTTTTTGAATGGCTGCATTGGTTTGCCTATCCAGTGCTCGGTCTGGCAGCAGGATGCTATGAATTATGGATTTATCCACTGCTGATGTGGCTATTCCTGTACTACTTTACAGGTATTCCATTTAGTGAAAAACAGGCGCTCGCCCACCGTGGTGACAACTATAAAGACTATCAACGACGAACTTCAATGTTTATTCCGTGGCCACCCAAAGAGTAGGTAAATACATGGACTTTATGATTCAAAAAACCTTAGAACTGATCGAAAATGGCAAGGTGCCAGACCCAGTGATTCGTGCTGGTATTAAAATCTTGAGCAAAAAACGTTTGGCACAAGAAGGTCGGTTTGACCCCGCATTGGCAGCGCAGCGCTATATGGATGTGCTGACCATGCTGAAAAACAGCGAAATTGCCATTGAGACAGACAAAGCCAATGAGCAGCATTATGAACTGCCGACCGCATTTTTTCAGGCAGTACTCGGTAAGCGTTTGAAATATAGCGCTAGCCTGTTTGAACATACTCATACCACGCTGGATCAGGCGGAAGAAGCGGCACTTGCCAGCTATTGCCAGCGTGCACAGTTAAAAGATGGACAGGAAATTCTGGAAATTGGCTGTGGCTGGGGATCGTTGAGTCTGTATATGGCCGAGCATTATCCCAAAGCCCGAATCACGGTGGTGTCGAACTCCTCGACCCAGCGCCTGTATATTCAGGAACAGGCGCATCTGAAAAAACTGCAGAACCTGACGGTGATCACCTGCGACGTCAATGTGCTGCAACTGGAACCCGCGTCCTTTGACCGCGTGGTTTCGGTGGAAATGTTTGAACATGTGCGCAACTACCAGAAACTGTTTGAAAATATCAGCAGCTGGCTGAAAGCGGATGGTCTGCTCTGGTGCCATATTTTCTGTCACCGTTTCCTGCATTATCCGTTTGAAGTGAAAAATGAATTCGACTGGATGTCGAGATATTTCTTTAGTGGCGGACTGATGCCGGCAGCGTCTACCTTTCTACATTTTCAGCAGCATTTACAGCTAGAACAGCACTGGCAATGGGCGGGTACGCAGTATGAACGTACCGCAAATGCTTGGCTAGAAAATATGGATGGTAAACAGGCCGAGCTAAAACCCTTATTTGAAAAAACTTATGGCGCGGATGCCGCAATCTGGTGGCAGCGCTGGCGGATTTTCTTTATGGCCTGTGCCGAGCTGTTCGGTTATGAGCATGGACGCGAGTGGGTGATCGGTCACTTTCTGTTTAAAAAGAAAACCGTATAATTGAATGGCGAATCGGATGGGGTAGCGGGGAATGCACCAATGTTAAAGCTGTTCAGGGACAAACACGATCATCCTCTAGGTGAGGTGTTTAACCGCTATTACTGGCTGCAAATCGGATTCATTGCCCTGTCTGTGGTGATCGGGATTGGCTTCAGTGCCTGGGTGATTAAAGGTTCTTTGCTCAGAACGGCGCTAGAACAGGAAATGTCACACTACTGGCAGCGGCTGGAACGTAATCCGGCTGCTGAACTGCCCGATACCAAAAACTTGTATGGTTATCGCTGGAGCGATGCACCGCCAGTCCAATTTCGCCACATACAGCTTGAGCAAGGGGTGAACCGGCATTTTGTCGATGGCAAAGAGCGCATGACCGTGTATGGTGAAAAAGACGGACAGCATGTGCTGCTGGTCTTTGGCGAAAGCAACGTCAACAAGCTGGTGTGGCTGTTTGGTCTGGCACCGCTGATGGTCAGCTTGTTTGTGCTGTATAGCGTGCTGTGGTGGTGGAACCGTCGGGCCCGGCGCTATTTTTCCCCGATTACCCGTCTTGCTAATGCGCTGGAGCATATTGACTGGGAACATCAGAAAAATCAGGCTTCGCCTTTTCAGGACATCCGCACCGACTCCAATCTGGAAGCTGAATACCTCAAGCAGGCGCTGGAAAAATATCATCAGGTATTAAGCGAATTTATTCAGCGTGAGCGTGAATTTACCGGAGATGTCAGCCATGAGCTGCGCACGCCACTGACCATTTTAAAAGGCAATGTGCAGCTGTGTCAGGCACGCTATGGCGACAACAAGTCCTTTACCCGCCTGCATAACACCATTGAAGACATGCAGCTGCTGGTGGATACCTTGCTGGCTATTGCCCGCAATACCACCAATACTTTAACTGCTGAACCGACCATGCTTTCAGAATGTCTGGACAATCTGGTGCAGGATCTAGAGAGTGTCAGTCATAACAAAGGCATGCAGATTGACCTGCAAAAAGACCTCGATGAACAGCCGCGTAAACTTTATCCATCCATGACCAAAATGGTGTTTGGTAATATTCTGCGCAATGCACTGAACTATTCACAGGGCACAGAAATTGATGTGATTCTGGAAAAAAATAAAGTGCTGATTGCTGACAATGGGGTCGGCATGCCTTTACCTAACAATTCTAAGGTTCAGGAACTGTCTGGCCAGCAGCTACAACTGGAAATCAAAGGGCATGGCATTGGATTGCAATTGGTGCAAAAGCTATGCAAACAGCTAGGTTGGCGTGTGGAGCTGTTTGACAGGCAATATTATATTGTCACCCATCAGAATGTTGACCTGGCAATGACCACTGGACTGATTGTTGTTGTGTACCTAAATTAGGCTTCATCTTCGAAAGCAATCTTTAAACCAATCCCAGATATGGTGTGAATCAGCTTTTGTTCAAAGGGTTTATCGACCATTTTGCGTAAATTATAGATATGACTGCGCAGAGCATCACTTTCTGGCTCTTCGTCACCCCAAAGCTGCATCATAATTTCCTGTTTGGTCAGTACTTTAGGAGAATGTCGCATTAGTAGCTTCAAAAGTTTAAACTGAATCGGAGGCAATTCAATGTTCTGCCCAGCTCGAGTTAGCTGTTGTGTTGCTGGGTCCAAAATTAGGTCATGAATTTGCAGACGACTGCTAGATACTTCACCCAGGGAACGTTTGATCAGGGCCTTGACCCGAACCACTAGCTCGTTAAAGTCAAAGGGCTTGACCAGATAATCATCCGTGCCGGAATTGAAGCCTTTAAGTTTGTCATCCAAGGTATCCCGAGCGGTAAGCATCAAGACAGGTAAGTCCAACCCCTCTTCATTGCGTAACCACTCGCACAATTCATAACCAGAACCATCAGGCAAATTAATGTCTAGTAGCAAGATATGGTAGCGTTGCTGTTTCAGTAATTGTCTAGCAGCACTCAGATTGCGGGCATGATCGACCACAAAGCCATGTTCTTCCAGAAACTCGCATAGGGTAGAGGCCAGTTCATAATGGTCTTCAACCATCAGGATAAAATGTTTCGACATAGCGGCAGATACTAATTTAATAATTGCTGTTTTAATTTAGCACTAAATGGCTGGGGACCCAGCCATATATTAAAATATTGTTGTGCCAGAGGATGTTTAAGCTGCCCTAAACCTTGCTGGTTCAAGGATAAGCTCAGGGTCTGTGTAGCATGGTTGTATTTTAAACGGTATAGGTCGCCTGATCTGACCGGACGATACAAGTCGGTGATTGGGTTGAATAGAGCATGTATTTTTGCGTCTTTAACATTACGTTTCAGTAAATGTGTGGCCGCACGCTTAAATGCCCATTCCGGAATATTCTGTGTATAGGAAAAGTCCATCTGTATATTTTGTTTTTCCCAGGATTGGCTACAGTTTTGGGCAAAATAACTGGCCATACCGACCTGTTTTTGACCCACCATCAGCGGACCATTGCCGCATTGATTCAGGCTTTGTGCCTGTGCCCATGGACTGAAGCTACATTCCATCACTAACGCCGTGCTGATCGCTATTTTTTGAAAGGCAGTAGCCATGAGTAGACCCCTCCAACATAAGGCAGGGAACGGTACAGGCCGTTCGCAGGGTCCCAGAAATCCTGCTGGAAAATAATCTTGTTGTTTTCGTTGATCTTGATTTCACTGATACCGTAAGAGTCCATACTGCGGGTCGTGCCGAACATTTTAAAATCATAGGCCATATGCCAGTGCACATAGGCAGAGTCCTGATGATAAGAAGTGTTTAACAGCTTGACGCTGACCTTGCTGACCCGTTTGTTCATGCCTTGAAAGTGCTCCAGCAGATTTTGACGGGATGAAAATTGCGATAGGGTATCGTTAATAAACAGCTGGTTAGCATACAGCGATCCGGCTCTTTCCACAAATTCCGGTGTGCCCAAGGTATTAAAGGCTGAGGTAAAGCGGAGGCCGATATCCTGAGCTTTAGTCTGATCCAGCGCTATCCCCTGAATACCGTTTCTGGATTGGGCATAATCGGCTGAATAACTGGGAATACTTTTACATCCGGCTAACAACAGAAGCGGCAAGGATAAGGCTGTAGCAATTAGTGTTTTTACAAGTCTCATCATCAGTGTCCGTATGAAGTGTATGTTTATACCTTAGGCAGCACAGCGTGAACAGAATGTGAAATAGACGTTATAAATGAGCAATTGAATAGAACTTTTCAAATCAAAGATTAAATGTTTAACTTTTTTCTTCGGCCATTAACCAATCAATGATATTCATAACATCACGATTTTCGTTATTTTTTCTGACCATTGCATAAAAATTATAGTCACAATAGATAAAACCAAAAGGGGCAATGATCTTTCCATTTAACATTTCTTTTTCTACTAAAATTTGAGGTGTTATGGCAATTCCTAACCCAGACACGGCAGCTTCTATCATTAAATTCAGACTATCAAAATAACGGTCATTGGATTTTGGGGAAAAGCTTATTTGAAACTGATCAAACCATGTATGCCATGCACTTTTATTTGAGTGGGTATGAAGTAATGGATAGTTTAAAAGATCATTTACGGAATGAAGAGGATTTATTTCACGATGACAAATAGGACCCATGTTATCGGGAAATAACAGATATTTATTCAAAAAGTTGGGAAGTAGATGATGCTCACTGATGCTATTGATAAATATGTCAACTTTCTCTTTTTCTAACAATTTTAAATCATTACATGTCATTAATTTTATATGGATATTGGGATAAATGACTTCGAGCTTTTCTAATCGAGGAATCAGCCAATTTGCCATAAAACTATTGTTTTGATGCTCATACCACTAATTTTAAGATTAATTTTTAAAGTGCTAACCAGACTTTCAAGACATTAATTTTGATTGATCAAAGTCTCAATAGAAAAAGCCTGAATTCATTTCAGGCTTTTTTAATTTGTTTAAAGTTTTTTGGTATGGCCGCTATTTAAGGTTATGCCTGAATTGCTTGCTAGACTGGATCGATGCTGTTCAAATGTCTTTTTGTTGGTGTGGGTGATAGATATGTGGATATTTCGTAAAGCTTTTAGGGCAACGTAATCATCATCTTTATGCAATATTGCGTAAGATGAACCTAGATTTTTCGCAATTGAGCCATCTATTACAGTGTAGCCTAGACTTTTGTAACGCTTAAGGTAAGTCACCATTGCATTACGATCACGATCGCTTAATAGCACAGTTACCCCAACTAATTTATCCTTCCCATCAAACCACATTCTAATATTTTGTAGCCCAGAGATGTGCAAGGGTGGAAATTGCTTGTGCTTTTTATCCATGCCAAGACTATCCCTTGAGCCATCATAAAAGGAGAAGGTGGTTAAGGTCTTATGTGGGTATCCTTCAATAACATCGTTATCAATTTTTCTTGCGATTTGCTGGGATTTTGCTTCCTGATACGTGGTTTGACCTATCTTAAATCCATAAAACGTTTTCTTCTTTAAATCTAGGAGCTGAAAGGTCGTCCAAATTGGTTCTTTAGGATTGAATTCTGTAATGGACTCTGGATTGTCTCCATAAGCTAACGCATCTTGTTTGGTATTTATCAAATGCAGTGATTTTGTGCCAAACAAAAAGTTAATCATTGAATTTCGACTATTATCAACCTCGCCCAGAAGTATCCCTACTGCTTTGTCACGAATATCTGTGTAGCCAGTAGTTGCAATACCAGCCACAAGCGCACATCCCAATACAGCACAAGCTAATGGCATAAATATGTGCTTCTTTTTGCTTAATGGTGCAGTTTGAGGATTGTAAGCTATTCCAGTATTACGCTGGACCTTATTGCTTAAATCATTAGAGCTGTCTTCTTCATTTGAACTACTATCAAATGGATTGTAACGTGGGGCAGTTGGGGCAGAAGGAGTCCAAGTATAAGGCTGTAGGTTTAATGCTTTTACAACTTCTTCTGCTTCACTTTCAGCAATATTGATTGAATTAGAACGAATTGAATCTATTGTTTCTGCAATATGCGGTGTATCTGAAACATGAAACCAAAGATTCACTGAATGCGAGAAATTGGTTTTTAATTTCGATAGCTCTGTGAAGATGATAAGACCAGCCATGTGGCTCATATTATCGTTCTGCAAGTGATTATTGGTTTTTAGCCAATCCATAATTGCATAGCGGTTTTTACGAACTTGTACAAAAGGATTGATCTGGGAACCGCCTTTGACTGGAATGGTTTCTCCCTCCAGCGTATGCATTAACCATTCGCCGTTTTCCTGACCTACCAATGAGCCAGAGTAGTTTTTAAAGTCTGAGACGATCACCGAATTCTGCGTGATACATACTAAGTCAACTTCTTGACCATTCCACATGGCGTTATAGATAACGTATATCCAACGTTTTTCCTGACCGCCGTAGACTGGCTCAAGCTGAGATAAAAACTGATCCAGCATTTTCTTTTCATTTTTATGAGAGGTGTAGTCACCAAAATAACAATGGATAGTCATACTTATACCTCAGCCTGAATAGGAGTGTAAAAAAGGATAGATGCACAATGTTTGCAGTAATGGCGATTATATTTTTGAGCTTTGTAAGGGGAGAATAACTGCTTAGGGTGTTTTCTTTGATCAGGCGTACTTACAATGGCTTTGCTTCCACAATGAGCACACGATAATTTTGAATCCAAATGGCACTGAGGATTGGTTGTTACATACCAGTCAAAAGACTTTTCAACCTTTAGTTTTTGATCTTCAAGGTGCTTATAGCGATTGTTCAATTGATTATAAATTACATAGATGCCATAGCATGAAATTGCAGCGCCAATGCCTAGAATCCAATAATTATTCTGGTTGTACATCAAGCCACTAAACAAAATAAAAAAACCGACAATTGTTATTATGGCTGGGAATATGAAAGCAAAAATACTGATCATAAAAATATCAACGATGATTTAGGGATTAAAAAAAGTACTTATTCAAAGATACGAGCAGTTTTGGTTTAAAGACTGTATGTTAGAAGTTAAAAAGCTAAAAAATGGGAGTTAAGACTCCCATTTTTTATGGATGATTCTTCATTTCATTCAGCATGGCATCACGCAGAATCTTATTCATTCTTGTCTGATAGCCTTTACCTTGGGCCTTTAGCCATTGCATGACATCTGCATCAATACGAACCGTAGTTACTTGTTTAGTCGGCTTGTAAAAGGGATTCTGTACAGCATTTTTCCAGAAACTTTCATCAAGTTCAGGAATGTCTGAAAAATCTATTTCACTTTCTGGTCGCTTATCAAGTGCTTCAAGTCTTGCCTTTTGTTCTTCAGACAAAACAGGAGGATTATTCAAATCCATTTTGTAAGTAACGGTTTTGCTCATACTGTTTCCTCTCTTTTTTCTCTGCCTGTCGTGCTGAGATAATGCGGATCTGATCTATCCCATTATGGTCTTCTACTGTGTGGGCCACCAATAAAACAGCCTGCCCATGTACCATACCTATCGCTTGCCAGCGATATTCACCATTTTCAAAGCGATCCTGTTTATATAAGGCATGAGCATCGTAAAAAACCAATGTCGCATCTTCAAAAGCCACACCATGTTTTTTGAGATTTGTTTCAGCTTTATACTCATCCCATGAAAACTCAATTTTTATAGTTGCATCGCTTTTCGTTAATATAAAAATGTTAATACAAAATTGTAAATTTTGCAAAATTTATCTAATTTTTGTTGGCAAAAACTATCAAAACTGGTTAAAAAGAAACCGACTTGTTTCCAAGTCGGTTTTTTATTGTTTTTCAGGGGGATGAAAAAATTTAACTATATGAAAAACAAGGATATTTAAAAAATATGTTATTCCCAAGTAGAAATGTCCTATATGGACATTTCCAAGTCAAGCACAGGATTTAGATTTCGTTGTTCAATCGCTGTTTTCTGTGCACGTCTGCTTGGCATCTTTTGAGAACGATTACGTTTGTTTTGCTGTTCCAGTTCTTCATGCTGTTGTTGGATATGATTCAGAACAGCACTCAACCGTTTATTCTCAACAATCTCTCGCTGATTCAGCTGACTTAATTTATCGAAGAGGCTGTAATTGATCTTTCGGCTATTATGCATGATGGCTATAGTACCATCCGGGTATTCCAGGAACTCAAGATACTTACCGATCAACCTCTGATTTTCTTCGGTGTTTTCCAAGATATATACGCATTTATCATAAGTAATCGTCAGGCTATTCGTGACTCTGCGGGGTTCACGCCAAATAAAAATATCATCTAACTCTTCGGCTATTTCATTGATAGGCCGATGTAGATTCTTAGGATTAAAAGCCATCTTTGCAAACTTCTGATTGAACTGCTCAATGAAGCAGGGTAGCCAGGCATTCGCTTGCTCAATCGAACAGATGCCTTTCAGGCGCATCTCCTTGATCAGACGGTCCTGAAGGGTTCTGTTGGCCCGTTCTACACGGCCTTTGGCCTGCGGTGAATTGGCGAAGATGATATCGATATTCAGGGTGCTGAGTACACGTCCAAACTGGGTAATCTTGGTGTCTTTCTTGCTGCTTTGATTCACTCTAAAGGCTGAATGTTTGTCGCTGTAAAACGCTAAAGGCTTACCGTGCTGTTCGACATATAAACGTGTTGAAATCATATAGTCAAAAGTTGATTCTGACTCACAGAAGCGTAAATGCTGTAATTTGCCTGTGGCATCATCAATGAACACCAGTAGACAGCATTTAGCAGCGCGTCCTTCAAACCAGTCATGGTGTGAGCCATCAATTTGGATCAGCTCACCAAAGCAATCCCGGTTGTAACGAGGCTGATACGGGCGCTTCAGGCGCTTGGATCGAGGAATCCATAAGTCAGCTGCAATCATCCAGGAACGCAGGGTTTCTACTGAAAGATCGAATCCATGTACGGTGGTGAGCTTTTCATGCACTAAAGTGGGTCCGAAACCATGGAGTTGGTCAGAAACAATATTGAGATACTTAAGTCTGAGTTCTTCAGGAAGTTTAGAATTGCTGATTTGGCCACGACCGGCATGGGCTAATGCAGCGGGACCTTGAGCTTTGTATTTCTGCAGTAAGCGTCTGATCTGACGTTCTGAGATATGAAGTAGCTGAGCAGTCTGGGATTGAGTTATGCGTTGATCGCAGATTTCCTGCAAGACCGACAATCGTTTAAGTTCTTTATCCGACATAGACACCAACATATCAAACCGTCCGCTAAGGAAATTGCAGAAGTGCATATTCTAAAAGCGGACATTTTTACTTTGGAGAAACCGGACATTTCTATTTTGGAGTTACAAGGGCTGTCGTTTCGTATAATCGCCATTATGTTAAATTGAGTGCTTAGCGTTATCTAATCATCTCAATATATTATAAGTCACTCGTGAAAATTTCAGTTGTGTAATACCTTGTAATTTAAGGATATAACTATACAGTTTTAAGGTCTTATTCTAATCAAAATTAAATAGATTCTACGAATAGTTCCTCCAATTATTGACACATCTAACCATCTTTTGATGAATCACTTCATAAGCTAATGGGAAACACTAATCATTGGAAGCACAACAGCTCTTTGAGCTATACCAAACTTCGATATATTCATCGATATCCGACTTCAGCTTGTCAAAAATCATTTCATCAGAAATATAAAAATAAGTACGGCTATTCAATTACATACACTATTCCTTGGGTTTATTTTCAGATTTTTACAAACATTCAATCAACAACTTCTTCTTTTCAAGACTAAATCAACATAAGTCTATGTTTTAAAATAATTAAATAATTTTTTTCAAGCTTACAATCTACAACTAAAGTCGACCTTCTCGATTTTTTGTTGACATGTCTAAAAAATCAAATATATTAATAATGATACGATATGTATCATTATACAAAAATATTTTAAATAGGATGTTTAAAATGATAGGGCTAATCGGAATAGTCTTGTCCCTAATATTGCTGATGTATTTAGCATATAAGGGCTTCAGCGTTATTGTTCTTGCACCAATACTTGCGTTATTTGCAGTTGCATGGAGTGGGCTCAGCAATGAGATACTTGGGTTTTATTCTCAAGTTTTCATGACAGGTTTAGGTGGCTACATCATCAAATATTTCCCACTCTTTTTATTAGGAGCTGTGTTTGGGAAATTAATGGATGACTCAGGTTCAGCTCGAACTATCGCCAATTTTTTTGTAGAAAAATTGGGACATAAAAGAGCGATGCTTTCTATCGTGCTTTCATGTTCGATTCTAACTTACGGTGGTGTTTCGTTATTTGTTGTTGGTTTTGCTGTATTCCCAATTGCATCTGCACTCTTTAAAGAACTTGGGATTCCGAAGCGTCTAATTCCTGCAGCAATCATGTTAGGTGCTCTTACTTTTACCATGACGGCATTACCTGGCACACCTGCTATTCAAAATGCTATTCCAATGCCATTTTTTAATACAGACCTATACGCGTCACCTGGCTTAGGAATACTGGCATCCATTTTTATTCTGGTTACAGGAATGTGGTGGTTAAACAAGCGTATTGCTAAAGCACATTTAAATAATGAAGGTTATGGCAATCACTTTGAATCACACCACCGTGAAAGTGGATTAACATCATCATCTCCAAGTTTACTGATTGCTTTTGCACCAATCCTAGTAGTTATAATTTCCAACCTACTGTTAACTAAATTTATTTTACCTTCTCTGGATACGGCATATCTTTCTACTGACCAATTTGGAAATACTTCATTAAGTTCAGTCATTGGGCTATGGGCGATTATCTGTGCATTAGTCTTAGCTTGCTTAAGCATCATCGTTCTAAATTGGAAGGCCTTTGTTGATATCAAAGATTCAATTCAGCAAGGGGTGTCATCTTCATTCTTACCTATTTTTAATACGGCTTCTGAGGTCGGTTATGGCTCAGTCATCGCTTCATTGGCAGGTTTTATTATTCTGCGTGATTTTCTAATCGGTATTGCGCCAAATAATCCACTAATTTCTGAAGCTATTGTTATCAATGTATTAGCAGGGATTACAGGCTCAGCTTCAGGTGGTCTTAGTATTGCCCTAAATACAATGGGTGAAACCTATAAAAGTTTGGCACTAGAGCATGGGATTTCATTAGAACTCATGCACAGAGTCGCATCAATGGCCTCTGGCGCACTAGACTCACTTCCACACAATGGTGCCGTAATTACTATCATTACCTTATGTGGATTGACTCATAAACAATCTTATTACGACATGTTCATCGTCGCAGTTGTTATACCGCTGATTGCATTAAGTGGTGTCATTACCCTCGGTACAATATTTGGATCATTCTAGAAAATTCAATACCTTAACCTAATATGGTGAATAAAAAATGTCTCATACGATAAACCTTCCTCGAATTATGCAGGTTGGAAAAAATGCTCGAAGCCAGCTTCCTGCAATATTAAATAGCTTAGGCGCAAAAAAGCCTTTGATCATCACTGACACAATGATGGTCACATTAGGTTATATCAACGAAATCCAGAACATACTCAAAACAGCAAATATTGAAAGCGACTATTTTGACGAGACTATTCCTGAGCCAACTTCTGCTTCAATCGAAGCAGGTGTAAATCATATTAGATCTCATCAATATGATTCCATCATTGCTGTAGGTGGCGGAAGCCCAATCGACAGTGCAAAAGCCATTAGTATTTTGGGCATGTTTGGTGGAGAAATTCGTGATTATAAATTTCCTCGACAAGTGAATGAGACTGGATTACCTATTATTGCTGTGCCAACAACAGCAGGTACAGGTTCAGAATGTACTCGATTTACCATCATTACTGATGATAAAACCAGTGAAAAAATGCTGTGCGCAGGGTTAGGTTTTTTACCTGTGGCTGCAATCGTAGACTATGAATTAACGATGTCAATGCCTGCCCGTACAACGGCTGATACTGGAATTGACGCACTCACGCATGCAATTGAAGCTTATGTTAGTAAAAAGGCAAGTCCATATAGTGATTCCCAAGCGATTGCAGCAATGAAGCTCATTGGTCCAAATATACAGACCGTTTTTCACGAACCAAATAATGAATCTGCACGTGAAAAAATGATGCTTGGATCTACATTTGCAGGTATCGCATTTTCCAATGCCTCTGTTGCTTTAGTACATGGTATGAGTCGACCGATTGGAGCTTTTTTCCATGTTCCGCATGGATTATCTAATGCAATGTTACTACCGATGATTACTGAGTTTTCAATACATGGTGCACCAGAACGTTATGCAGACTGTGCTAAAGCAATGGGTGTTGCCCATATGGATGACTCTGACAATGTTGCAAATCAGAAACTTATCCAAGCATTAATCGAAATAAATAGAGACCTCAAAGTTCCAACATTAGCTGAATTTGGAGCTGATAAACAATTTTTCGATGAAATTGTCGAAACAATGGCTGAACAAGCACTCGCATCTGGTTCACCTTCCAATAACCCTGTCGTTCCTACAGTCACCGAAATAGTTTCACTATATAAGCAACTCTGGTAAGGCATATTTAATTCATTTTTCCACATCAAGAGGATAGATCCACATGGAATTAATCGGGCATTTTATTAATGGGACTCTGAATACCCAACATGCAAGAACTCAACCTGTTTACAATCCATCAACAGGTGAACAAAGCAAGGAAGTAGCGCTTGCAACCAAAGCAACAGTTGAAGAAGCAATTGCCGCAGCTGAAGCAGCATTTCCTGAATGGCGAAATACTCCAGTGATTAAACGTGCACGTGTAATGTTTAAATTCAAAGAACTGCTGGAAAAAAATGCTGAAAAAATTTGCCAACTTATTGGTGAAGAACATGGAAAAATCATGCATGACGCTGCTGGCGAATTACAGCGTGGTATCGAAAACGTCGAGTATGCTTGTAGTGCACCTGAATTCTTAAAAGGCGAATTTAGTAAAAATGTTGGCCCATCTATTGATTCTTGGAGCGAATTCCAGCCATTAGGTGTAGTCGCTGGAATTACTCCATTTAACTTTCCAGCGATGGTTCCACTTTGGATGTTCCCTATGGCTATTGTCTGTGGAAATACCTTTATTTTGAAACCTTCTGAGCGTGACCCATCATCTACTTTGTTTATCGCGCAGTTGATGAAAGAAGCTGGATTACCAGATGGCGTACTCAATGTGGTAAATGGTGATAAAGAAGCTGTTGATACTTTACTTTTAGATACTCGTGTACAGGCTGTGAGTTTTGTCGGATCTACAGCGATTGCTGAGTATATTTATAAAACTGCTACAGCATCAGGAAAACGCTGCCAAGCCCTTGGTGGTGCAAAAAATCACGCAATTGTGATGCCTGATGCAGATTTGGATAATGTAGTTAGCTCTTTACTTGGCGCTGCGTTTGGTTCTTCTGGCGAACGCTGTATGGCACTTTCGGTTGCTGTGGCGGTAGGCGATGAAATTGCAGACCAAATGATAACTAAGCTTTCTGAAGCGATGAGTTCACTCAAATATGGTCCTTATTTGGATAAAAATAACGATTTTGGACCACTCATTACAGCTCAACATAAAGCTAAGGTTGTAGGTTATATTAATAGTGCTGAAGAACAAGGTGCGAACATTGTGGTTGATGGTCGCGATGCTGCTCCAGTTGGTTATGAAAATGGTTTCTACGTTGGTGCCACACTCATTGATCAAGTCACTGCTGACATGACCAGTTATAAAGAAGAAATTTTTGGACCTGTATTACAAGTGATTCGTGTAAGTACAATGCAAGAAGCTATGAACCTTATTGATAATCATGAATATGGTAATGGTACTTGTATTTATACACGTGACGGTGAAGCAGCCCGCTATTTCAGTGATAACATTAAAGTTGGTATGGTCGGAGTTAATATTCCGCTTCCTGTACCTGTTGCTTATCATAGTTTTGGTGGTTGGAAACGTTCATTATTTGGTGACTTATATGCGTATGGTCCAGATGGTGCTCGTTTCTATACTCGACGCAAAACCATTACTCAACGTTGGCCAAGTGCGAATGTTAGAGAAGGCGCACAATTTTCTATGCCGACTTTAAACTAAGATTAGCAAACAAGATAAGGGGGAAGCTGTTATAGCTTCCCTTTTTTATGTAGTATCAATCAGATGACTCAGGTCGTTGGCAGCTTGACGCAATAGTGGTTCAAAAGCCAAAAGATCATCTAATGATTTACGTATGGTCGGTGCATGTACATATAAACATGCAACAATCTCTTCTTTTCTAAAGATTGGAACTGAACACGCCACCATACCTGAGATAAATTCTTCGTTATCTGTTCCAATTTGATTTGAATAAATTTGACTTAAATTTTCTTCAAGCAAGATTGGATTTGTAATGGTATTTTTAGTCATTTGTTCAATAGACAGATGTTCCAATATTTTTTTTCTACGTTGATCTGATTGAAAACTCAGTAGTAATTTCCCACTGGATGTACACCATAGTGGCACAGTAGAACCAATCGGTAGATAGACTTGTAAGGGCCAATTGGTCTGGACACGGTCTGTGTATAGCATTTGATTGTTATGCAGTATAGCGATTCCACATGTTTCATTAATTTGCTCTGACAACTTTTGCAAAATCGCTAGTCTTTCTATTTTTAGAGGTTCTTGCTGCCATGCACTCATGAGCAAATCATAGGTTCGCTCGCCTACGATATACCCACCATAGGTATCAACCTTAATGAACTTTTCCTGCTCCAAGGTCTGCAACAGTCGATGGATACTAGGTTTAGGAATATCCAGTTCTACTGAGAGGTCTAAAGGGGTCGGAGGATGTTTGGCTGTTGAAATAGCCTCAATAATATCTAAAACTCGGGTTATTGATGAGCCTTTTCTATTCATTGTAAGTACTCGATAGTCAAAGGTAGTTACCTGTACAAAAAGAATAATATAATTTTTCAAATTATAAGTGATGTATAGGATTCATCCTAATGATTGCTGAATGTTTTTAGCATGTTGGGTTTTACAAATTAAATTAGAGCGGCCTTGTTGAACAAACCTACCGATAAAGTCTTATTCCGCTATATAATTTGCAAATGAATAAGCCTATAAAAGGGCAGCAACAGGTGTGCCAGACTCCGCTTGCTTTAATATGGACATGATCTGGTTGTCAGTAAATTTAGATGTTTTCATGCAGAATCTCCTGCTTGTATCTTAAGAGAAAATTCTACTTTTAGATCCTATTATTTTTAGGGGGGATTACCAAATGATCTACTAATTTTTATAGGCTCATAAATAACTACCCCATAAAATTTAAGCTAAAAATTTAGTAATTTCTTCAGCTGTTGCTTTTGCTGTCCTTGAAACGCCCACTAAAGTTGCTGAACCAGGTCCAGTCCATTCACCATATCCCACTAACCACAGGTTAGGTTGTTTGACTGACCTTGTCCCTGTAACCAGTACCGTATTGTTTTCCTCTACGATCTCAAGTGGTTTTAAATGATCTAGAGCCGCTTTAAACCCAGTACACCAAATCACGGCATCGATCTGTTGAAAAGATCCATCCTCCCAAATCACGCCATCTTGCGTGAATGCTGCAAATGGTCGCTCACTATGCAGCACGCCACGTGCACGTGCATCTTTGACCGAATCAATCATGACAATATCGCCCAGGCCACCAATCGGCTGATCTACAGTACGACCTTCGAGTTGTGCCTTTAAACGCTCCGTAGCACGTAAAAACAAGATACGTCCATCAACATCATCAGCTAGAAATTGAGGAGGGATCGGGGTGATCCAAAGTGTATTGGCCACTTGAGAAACTTCAGCTAGAATTTGTGCGCCAGAATTTCCGCCACCCACAATCATGACGTTCTTATCTTTGAAGGTTTCTGCATTTTGGTAATGCGCGGAATGTAATTGTAGTCCTTTAAAATTCTCCTGACCTGAATAAGATGGGATATAAGGATGACTCCAAGTACCGGTTGCACTCACTACAGCTTTTGCTTTCCATGACTGTTCACCTGCATAGACGTTTAATATGTCTTCCTCAGCCTCAACACGATCAACGTGCACAGGACGGACAACCGGAAAATGATAACGTTGCTCATATTGCTGTATGTATTCAATCACTTCATGACGAGTCGGATAAGTTTGTTCTGTCCCTGGCATCATCCAGCCTGGTAAGGAACTCCAGCTATTCGGTGAAAACAGTCGCAAAGAATCCCAAGCATGTAGCCAGGCACCGCCTGCCTGCGGCTGTTCATCTAAAATGATAAAAGACAGACCATTGCGCTTTAAAAAGTAAGATGTAGCTAATGCTGCTTGCCCCCCACCAATGATGATCACGTCTGTTTCTGTTGTTATTGACATTTTTCTTTCCCATAACTTCATTATTATCAAAAGTATATATCTATCTTGATCATTGTGCCCAATAAAAACCCAATATCAGGATGAACTGATATTGGGCATGGGCAGCACTATCTCTCTATATTAGAGGGTAGATAAAATGAGAGTATTACTTCTACAAATTATCAAGGTACTTTTCAGCATCCAATGCAGCCATACAGCCTGAACCAGCCGAAGTAATGGCTTGACGGTATACGCTATCTGTAACATCACCAGCAGCGAAAACACCCGGTACGGAAGTGGCTGTAGCATTGCCTGCAGTACCGCTTTGTACCTGGATATAGCCATTTCGTAACTCAAGCTGGCCTTCAAACATACTGGTATTTGGTTTATGACCAATTGCAATGAATACACCTTGAACATCAACGTCCTGAATGGAATCATCCTGTGTCGATTTTAAACGTACACGGCTTTGTTGCACAAAGATTTGAAATGCAAAGCGCCCCTAATTGAGCCAAATTTAAGGCGTAACTTGGGTAAGTGGTCGACCTAATTCCGTAAATCTGTTAAGGACTGCTACACGTGCATGGATCTCATTCACTTGGCTAGCAAAACTCCTTGCACTGAGTTTATCTCCTAATAATTTGATGCAATGCATCTTAGTTTCAACCAAACTTCGCCGATGATAGCCTGACCATTTTTTCCATAGTGTCCTGCCTAAACGTTTAATTGTTCGAAGTAATTCATTTCGCTCTAGCGAGCTACTCTTTGTATCTTTCCATGGTTTCGCATTTTTTCTAGGTGGAATCACCGCATGCGCTTGCCGATCTGCAATGACCTGACGGCATTGCTTAGTGTCATAAGCTCCATCGGTATAAACAGAATCAATCCGCTCATCTTGTGGAATCTGATCAAGTAAATCACCAAGCACCTGTGAATCACTGACATTATTGGTTGTAAGCTGAACTGCTCGTATTTGTAGGGTTTTAGCATCTATACCAATATGAAGTTTACGCCATTGGCGACGATATTCAGGTCCATGTTTCTTGCGTTTCCATTCGCCCTCACCTAGAAACTTCAAGCCTGTAGAGGCTATGAGTAGATGCAGCCCATCGCTACTTTTTTGGAAGCGGATTGCAATATCAATATGCTTTTATCTTCTACAAAGCGTACTGTAATCTGGTGCGGTCCAATCTAATCCGCAAAGTTTAATCAGACTTTGCACAAAGCTAGTGACCATACGTAAAGACAGACGGAATAAGGATTTAATCATTAAGCAGCATTGGGCGGCTGCGTCGGAGTAGATTTGATATCGCCCTTGTTTGCATTTTGATGGCGCATACCATTGCGTAGCTGGATCGAACCAAATGGCAATATTTCCGCGATTAATGAGTGCTCGGTTATATGCGAACCAATTGGTTGTGCGGTAGATTTTATGTGTAGGCTTCTTCATTTGAAAATTATATCGCTGAAAAAGCCTTTACAGATAAGTCTGTGCAACAAAGCTCTTATAAAACTGAATTGAGTGGTCTAATTAACGGAACCATATTAACTATATACAGTAATTCCTAAAAAATACTTGATTTCAGGTATTGCAAAGTCAAGTAATGTGTATCTAATAGCACATAACTTTACAAAAACACAAGTTTTGGGGATGTGTGATGAACAAAATTTATAAAATTGTATGGAACAAAGCACTAGGGCAGATGGTTGTGGTGTCTGAACATGCCAAAAGTGCTGCCAAAGGAACAACAGTTGGCACGCATTTATCTCGTCCATTACACAAAACCCAAAACGTATCTGCGTGTCCGCAGTGGTTATTGTGTAGTCTAAGTCTCAGTATGGCTTTAGTTGCCAATGCAACATGGGCTGGGGTTGCCAATACTGCATTACCTACAGGAGCAAATATAACGCAAGGTTCGGCACAAATCAGCCAAAATAATAATAGCCTAAATATCAACCAAAACAGCCAAAACCTCTCTACCAACTGGAACAGCTTTAACATTGGTAAAGATGCCACGGTGAATTTTAACCAGCCAAATCAATCCGCCATTGCGGTAAACCGTGTACTGGACAACAACGCCAGCCAGATTATGGGCAAACTGAATGCCAATGGTCAGGTATTCTTACTCAATCCAAATGGGGTAATTTTCTCTAAAACTGCACAAGTCAATGTCGGTGGAATTGTTGCTTCAACCTTAAACCTATCCGACAGCGATATTGCACAGGGCAAATTCACCCTAAAAAACAGTCTTGAAAATCAGGGCAATGCAGGCAGTGTAGAAAACTACGGTTCGATTATTGCGGGTGGCGGTGTGGTGGCGTTGATTGCGCCAACGGTCAAAAATCACGGCACGATTCAAGCCAATAATGGTGTGGTGCATTTAACCGCAGCCGATCAAGTGACTTTACAGCTGCAAGATGGCAGTTTAGTCGAATATCAGATTGGTTTAGGCACGTTACAGGGTTTGGTGGAAAATGGCGGTGCCATCCAAGCCGATAATGGTGCTGTTTATCTGACCGCCCAAGCCAAAAATAGCCTAAGCCAAGCGGTGGTTAATCATACAGGGATTATCGAAGCCAACCGTTTAAGCAAAAACGCCAAAGGGGAAATTATCCTACTCGGCGATATGCAAACTGGCACAACAACCGTGAGCGGAACGCTTAAAGCTGAAGGCAAAAATGGACAAGATGGCGGTTTTATCGAAACCTCTGCTGCTAATGTACAGATTGCAGGCAGTACAAAAGTCTCGACACTTTCGGATAGTGGCAAAACCGGTGAATGGTTGATTGACCCCTTTAATGTAACGATTTCTAACCAAGCACAAGCTGGCAATAATAATGCAGGCAACACATTCACCCCAAGCCAAAATGACAGCATTATCAATGTAGGTACATTAAACAGTGCTTTAGCGAGTAATAATATTACCGTAACCACCGCAGGGGCAGGCACACAGGCAGGCAATATCAATGTCAATGCCGATGTAACGTGGAATGCCAATACAGCACTGACACTACGTGCGGATAACGACATCAATATCAATGCCAATATCACAGCGACAGGCAATACTGGCAAATTAAACCTACAATATGGGCAAACCACCAGCAATAGCAACGCCAGCTATTATCTAAATAATGGTGCAAAAGTAAATCTAAAAGCAGGGCAGAATTTTAGTACCCAAAAAGGTGCAAATGCACCGATAAATTATACTGTGATTACCGATTTAGGTGCAGCAGGCTCGACCACAGGTACAGATTTACAAGGGATTAATGGCGGCTTAACTGGCAACTATGTATTGGGTGCGGATATAAATGCAGCGACAACATCGGGCTGGAATGCTGGGCAAGGCTTTAGTCCGATAGGTACTTATGGAAATGAATTTAAAGGAAAATTTGATGGTTTAAATCATACCATTTCGAATCTATATATTAACCGACCATCACAGAGTAATATTGGCTTATTTGGTGCTACAGATGCTGCAAGTATTCAAAATGTGGGGATAATGGGTGGTTCGATTACAGGAAATTCTGTTGTCGGTGGCTTGGTGGGGGGAAATTATAACAACGCTACGATTCACTCTAGTTATGCGACTGCCCAAGTGATAGCAAAGTCTTTTGCTGGCGGTCTAACAGGTGCGAACTCAAGTAGTTCTCGTATTGAAAATAGCTATGCCACAGGTGATGTCACGGCACAAGGTATATATAGTCAGGCAGGTGGCTTATCGGGTAATAATTTTGGTAATTCTACGATATTAAATAGCTATGCCACAGGTAAGGTGACAGGTGTTGATATTGCAGGTGGGCTTTTAGGTAATAATGATAGTTCTACAGTAGAAAACAGCTATGCAACAGGTCAAGTGAGTATTAGTATAGGAACTGAGCAAGGTGGGCTAGTCGGTCGGACTGGTGGGACGATTAAGAATAGCTACTATGACAAAACCAGTACAGGTCAAGCCAATGCAGTAGGAGATGGTACAGGTACAGTCACTGCGACAGACATCACTGTTGCCAACCGTTATAGCCGCAATGGCTATAGCAATCTTGGGACATGGTCGCTATTGGCAGGGACAACCAATGTCTATGTTGCCAAACAAGGTGGTGTAGAAAAATGGGTGATGATCGAGGGACAAACCCGACCATTTTTATGGAGTGAATACAGTACCAATGTTAGCAATGCCCATCAGCTCCAACTCATGGCAGTGGATTTAACTAAAAACTATACGCTAAATAATAATATAGATGCGACTGCAACCAAGGGTACAAATGCCAGTGATATGTGGAGTACGCAAGGTTTTAATCCGATTGGTAACGCTATAACACCATTTACAGGGAAATTTGATGGATTAAGTCACACCGTAAATAATTTATATATTAACCGTCCATTACAAAGTTATATTGGTTTATTTGGTTATGCCAGAAATGCCAGTATTAAAAATATTGGTTTACTGAATGCTAATATTCAAGGAAAAGAAAGGGTTGGTACTTTAATTGGTCATGCAGATAATAGTACCAATACCGAAAATGCTTTTAGTACAGGGCAGGTTAAAGGGGATTGGTCAGTTGGTGGTTTAGTTGGGTGGAATATGAATCAATCAAGTATTAGGTCTAGCTATTCCAATGCTCAAGTCACAACGACAAGTGGGTTTGCTGGCGGGCTTGTGGGAGCAAATGAAATGAATGCACGTATCGAAAATAGTTATGCCACAGGAGTAGTGTCTGGTATTATTTATGTTGGTGGTTTATCTGGCGGTAACGATGCTGTGATTGAAAACAGCTATGCGACTGGAATGGTGACAGGTTCAAGTGCGTATTTTGGTGGTTTGGTTGGTGGTGGTAATGGCGGAACAGTCACCAACGGCTATTGGAATAAAGAAACCACAGGGCAAGCAAGCAGTGCAGGCGGTACAGGCTTAACCACTGCACAAATGAAAAATGGAGCAAACTTTGCCTTTATAGATGCAGATAGCTATTTAGGTGGAAAAAATACCGTCTGGCGGATGTATGAGGGCGATACCGCACCATTATTACGTTCATTCTTAACCCAAGCCAATGTTGGTGCAATTGCCGACCAAAGCAAAACCTATAATGGGCAAATACAAACACTGGATTTAAGCAGTGTTAATACCACTGGACTGGATAGTAATAAACTATTTACAGGACAAAGTAGCTCAAAAAATGTTGGTACATATAATATAGGTTTACATTCTAACCAACAGGGTTATGATTTGATTGGTGGTCGTGGGACTTTGGAGATTACCCCGAAAGATGTTTATGTCACAGGATTTACTACTCAAGATAGAGCGTATGATGGCTCAACTGCAATCACAGTCACAGGTACTGCGAATCTTAATTGGAGTCAAACAGTAGGTTCTGATGACATTGTATTTACTTATACAGGTGCAGGAACTGGAACTGGTGCAGTTGCAGATAAAAATGTCGGCAACAATAAAGATGTTACCGTTACGCTCAATGGGACGATGGGTTTAATTGGTGCGGATGCAGGCAATTATAATCTGGTGATGCCGACTTTAAAGGCGAATATTACCCCAGCAATATTAACCTATACTGCCAATGCAGCCAGCCGTAAATATGGAGAAATCAATCCATTATTCACAGGTAGTGTGACAGGTTTTGTCACTGGTGAAGATTTGGCAACTGCCACCACAGGTACAGCAGGCTTTAACAGCACAGCGACGACCACCAGCAATGTTGGAAATTATGCGATAGATGGTAGTGGATTAACTGCTAATCATGGTAATTATGTTTTTGCACAAAATGCAGCGAATACAACAGCTTTAACCATTAATCCAGCGACATTAACCATTACCGCCGATGCAGGACAACATAAAGTCTATGGTGATACCGACCCGACATTAGGTTATGGTGTATCAGGCTGGAAATTATCTGATGATAATAGTTTATTAACAGGTACTTTGGGGCGTGATAGCGGTGAAAATGTAGGTCTTTATACCATGAATAAAGGCACAGTTGCCGCAGGAGGCAACTATACCATTGCCTATGATGCAGCATCGCCGCAATTTGAAATTACCCCAGCGACTTTAACCATTATTGCCGATGCAGGACAACATAAAGTCTATGGCGATGCTGACCCGACATTGGGTTATGCTGTATCAGGCTGGAAATTCTCTGATGATAATAGTTTATTAACAGGTGCTTTGGGGCGTACAGTAGGGAAAAATGTTGGTAATTATGCGATTAATCAAGGAAACCTACTTGCCACAAATAACTATGACATCAGCTATACAGGGGCGGATTTTGCGATTACCCCACGGACTTTAACAGCAACGATTAATGCGCAAAACAAAACCTATGATGGCAATAGTTCAGCGGCAGTAATTTATGGTGATAACCGTGTATCAGGTGATTTTTTAAACATTACAGGCAATCCAGCGACATTTAGCGATAAAAATGCAGCAATAGGTAAAACAGTTACAGCGAATGGCTTAACTTTATCAGGAGCAGATGCAGGGAACTATGTTCTCGCTGCAACTACAGCAACCGATACTGCTGATATTAGTAAAGCCCAAGCAACCGTGATTGCCGATAGTAAAACCACTGTCTATAACGGACAAGACCAAACAGTCAATGGCTTTAGCGTGACAGGCCTGGTGAACGGTGAAGATCAATCGGTACTGACCCATGTCCGTGCAACTGTGACAGCCAAAGAAGTGGGTACTTATGCCAACAAAGCCACAGGAATGGATGGTAACTATGAGCTACGCTTTGTCGATGGTGTACTTGAGATTCAGGCAAGCCCTATCGAACCTAAACCACCAGTGCCGCAGCCTGAACCAGAACAGCCGAAGCCACCAGTGCCGCAGCCTGAACCAGAACAGCCGAAGCCACCAGTACCACAGCCTGAACCAGAACAGCCGAAGCCGCCAGTGCCACAGCCTGAACCAGAACAGCCACCTGTCACGCCGAGCTATTATCCGACTTGGGCGAACCCATACCAGCGTGCAATCCGTACGCAGCCTGTACAACAAAAACCTAAAGCCTTCGATATTGTTGAAATCGAAATAGAAGGTAACGGTATCAACATGGATAATATTCAAACATTGGGGAGCAACTAATCATGCAAATCATGCAAAAAACCGTACTCGCAAGCATGTTGTCTTGTATTAGTCTGAGTGTATGGGCAGATGTTGTTCCTAATGCTGGGCAGTTATTACAACAGCAGCAAATGATACCGTATCAGCCCCAAGCAGCGATTGAGTTAGAGTCAGCGACAACTGTACCACCAGCTTTGGCAAGTGATGAGCAGATACGCGTTGAGAAAATTCAAATTACTGGTAATCAAAGCTTAAGCAGAGAAGTATTGCATGCACTGGTGGTCGATTACGAAGGTAAAACCCTAACTTTAGGCGAACTACAACAACTCGCCATACAGATTACACAGTACTATCAACAGCAGGGTTATCCTTATAGCCGTGCTTATTTGCCTGCCCAAAACTTAAGTCAAGGGGTGGTAACCATTGCTGTATTAGAAGCACGTTATGATGGCATCAGCTATAACAATCAAAGCCGTACTCGAAATGCATTGATCGATGCCACATTGCAACCATTACAAGCAGGTCAAGTCATTACATCACAAGCACTTGAACAACAAATTAAATTACTGAATCGTTTAGATGGTGTACAGAGTCGTAATATTTTAAGTGCAGGACAAAGCACAGGGACGAGTCAGCTGAATGTAGATATCGTACCTACCGCAACAATGACCGGTTATGTTGGTTTAGACAATTACGGCAATGAATATACCCGAGAAGTTCGTTTCAATGCAGGTGCTGCTGTACATAATCCTTTTGGTCTTGGTGATAAGCTCAGTGTAGATGCCATGACATCAGGCAAAATGCATTATGGGCGTGTAGGCTATGAAGCAACAATCAATGGGATGGGGAGTCGGCTAGGGGCAAGTTACTCTGACTTAATTTATGAGCTTGGTAAAGAATACAAAGCCCTCGATGCCGAAGGTAAAGCCCAACAAGCCAGTATTTGGTTAAATCAACCAGTCCTCTTGAGTAATCGTAGTGAAGTGCTACTGAATGCACAATATGATTACAAACAGCTTGAAGATGATATAGGTGTTGCCAATGTTTATCGCCATCGTGATGTGCATGTCGGTCGGTTATCCGTCCAAGCTGCACAGTATGATAACTTTGCAGGAGGTGGCTTAAATCAATTGAATATCTCAAACGACTTTGGTCAAGTGAAATATCAAAATGCTGCAGCAAAAAAAGCGGATCAAGCGACTGCACAAACACAGGGTAGTTTTTATCGTGCTCATCTAAACCTATCACGATTACAAAATCTCGGTCTCCCTGCAACGCAGTTATATACAGGCATTCAAGCACAATATAGTCCTGATAATTTGGATAGCAGTGAACAGTTCAGTATGGGCGGGGCTTATACCGTTGCAGGTTATCAAAACAGCGTCTTAAGCGGCTCAAGTGGCTATTATGCTGTGGCAGAACTCAGACAAGGTCTGTTAAATACAGCGCAGCATCATTTGATGTTGAAGGTTTATGTAGACAGTGCAGAAGTGAAAAAACAAGCCCAGCGTTGGGCTGGTTTAACAGGAGATAATCGAGAGCGAATCAGCAGTGCTGGCTTAGGAATGGATTGGTCGGACAACAAGCGATTCCAAGTCCAAAGCAAGGTTGGTTTTCCGATCGGTGCAACACCGACCAGCATAGATAAAAAACATGATGCAGAAGGTTGGTTAAGTATGATGATGCGGTTCTAAAATAGATCAAAGTAGAGCTTGTCAATTAAACTGTGCAATTCTGATGCATTTGCTCTATTCATATTGACAAGCTCTTTCTATGCACCATTGTATTGGTTTTATAATGATTTGACTATATGGCTTAACGGGCAAAAGTTAGTCCTCTGGGAATCAGCTTTCATATTGCATCCATTAGTATTCTGAATATTTTAAGATTCACTTCATTGGATTCAGCAGGTAATTTACCCAAGCATTTTGAAAGTTTACTGGAAAAGCCAAGAACTACATTTTACCTGAGAGAGGCTTTGTTGCACAAAGCTATTCTTGAGGGCTTCTTTAGCAATATAATTTCCAGATGAAGAAGCCTGCACCTAAAACTTACCGTACAACCAATTGGTCCTCGTATAACCAAGCTTTAATCAAGCGAGGAAATATTTCAATCTGGTTTGATCCTAAGACCCAATGGTATGCACAACCACAAGGCAAGCACGGACGAAATCAAACTTATTCCGATACAGCGATTCAATGCTGTTTAATGATCAAATCTCTATTCCGTCTTTCTTTACGTATGGTCACTGGCTTTGCTCAAAGCCTGATTAAACTCTGTGGCTGAGCAGCCCCGAATATCAGTGATATTCGTACTCCACCCTCTGTAGACGACAAAAGCATATTGATAGTAAGCGTCCGCTGAACACACCTTCTGAATTCATCCTATAAGCCTTAATTTAGTCCCCACTTAGAAACAAGTGGGGACTAAAATTTATGACTACAAATAATCAGACATCCATCGCATCTCTTGCGAAAAAACGAAGAACATACAGTGCTGAATTTAAACAGCAGATCGTTCAGGCTTGTAAAGCACCGGACGTTTCAATTGCTTCAG
>NZ_VOZA01000035.1:0-32661 GCF_013420015.1 Acinetobacter sp. YH12039
ATAATCATCGAAGAATTCAAAAGGGTTTGGGTTTTAAGACACCAAATCAAATGGCCGAAGACTTTTATAAGTTGGCTGCCTAGAATCTCCCAAGGGAAAGTCTCCTGATAATTCAGCGTATATCAAAACGTGTAAACTAATGAAACAAATAATATTTCCATTATTACTATCAATCCTTCCACTTTCAGCTTGTGGAAATTCAAGTGAAACAGCCTCCCCTGCACAAAGCTCAACAACTAGAGCTGATGCTGAGCTTTCTCCAGAAAGTAAAGAAATCATCAATGAATATAATCAGATACTAATTCAATCTCAAAGTGAGTTGGACCCTCAAAAAACCAATCAAAAGCTTAAAAAAAATTCTACCTAAAATTTCTAAAATTAACTCAGAGAATGAACGAAATAACCTTTTACTAAACATCAATATGCGTCTTAGCAATTATGAAGAAGCCTTTGCTATTACAAATACAATTTTAGAAAAAAAAGAAACAACCAATATGAAAAATTTTCAATGTTTACTCATTGAAGTTTTAAACAAACCAAAAAAGGATATTGAAGACTGTTATTTATACAACGCTAATTTATATAAAAAACAGTTAGATAATATGCCCAAAATGATCTCTATTACGACCAAACAGAATGGGCTTACTATGCGAGCTTATTCCATGCAGGTAAAACAGAATATAAATCTAAATTAAAGCAGCTTGTGGACTCAAAAAAAGCTCCAGAAGACAAAGAAATATATGAGTCGCTCTATGAAAATAGAAACTATTCCTGACGGTAGAAAATCTATCTTAAATAATTACAAATCCCAAATGTAATGCAAAAAAACCAGCCCATGGTTGGTTTACAACATTATTAATATATATGCAAAGCTGCCAACCCTCATTTCACATCAAATCTGGCATCAATTTCTGCGCGCTCGGTATTTCTCATATCAATTCAAGAAGCACCATATATATACCTACTAATAATCAAATTTAGCCTACAATCCTAAATTTAGTACCCTGTATATCGAATATAAAAAGCTGCACCATGTCCAATAAATCCGTGACACTTGATGCGTCATCGAACCACAAAGCCGCTCAATGCGGCTTTTGTTATTTTATAGATTTTGAAGTGGAAGGTATTCCCTCTAAATTCACTTAAATTTAAGTAGTCAAAAACCACATTTAATCATCAATCACATCAGCAAAGTTTGCGCCCAAAACTTTTGCTAAATCTTCGGGTTTTAAACCAATATCCAAACCACGCTTACCACCACTCACATAGATTTTAGCTAAGTGCTGTGCAGAAGCATCGATCACAGTTTTTAAGCGTTTTTTCTGTCCAACTGGACTAATACCACCTACCAAATATCCGGTTAAACGCTCTGCATCTTTTGGGTCAGCCATTTTGAGTTTTTTACAGCCAAATGCTGTGGCCACTTTTTTCAAATTCAGCTGAAACTCCACAGGCAATACGGCAACAAAGTAATTTTTATCGTCCGTAACCATCAAGGTTTTAAACACTTCTTCGACGGTTAAACCAAGTTTTTCCGCAGCTTCTAAACCAAAACTTTTTGCTTCTGGGTCATGATCATACTCATGAATTGTAAAGTCGATTTTATTAGATTTTAAGAGTTTACATGCAGGTGTCATTGCTTTTTCGTCATTCCATTCGGACAACTAAGAAAACTCGATTATAAGCCTATTCTCGAAAGACCGGCGAAGACTTTTATATTTTTCAAGTACACGACTTGTGTAATAAGTTTGAGTTGAATACATTTAAACAAAGCAAAAATTTTAAAAAATATGACAACACTGACTCAAGACCTCATCCAATTATTATCTGTAGTGCCCAAAGATCAGGGCTACTTTTTGGCACAGAGCAAACCTCTGTTTAGTGACCATATTTTTGGCGGACAATTACTTGGTCAGAGCATAATCAGTGCATCCTATACCTGCACACTCCCACTTCACTCTTTACATGCCAACTTTATTTCTGCGGGTCTTGCAAATCATCCCGTATTATTTAAAGTCGAAAATTTACGTGATAGCCATAGTTTTTCCACTCGACAAGTGACCGCCATACAGCATGGCAAACCAATATATATGGTGATGTTGTCCTATATGAATAACGAAATGGGTATGGAGTATCAAATACCTGAACCAGATCTGATCCCACAGTTTCCACCAATTATGCTCAAAGAAGAGCAATTCTATAAATCGCAAATCCAATCATCTATTTCACCTGAATATCTGGCCACATTTTTACAGCCTTTTCAGCTTATATCTAAACCAATTGAATACGTGCTGACAGATTTGCCACCGTCCGGTCAAACTTCTGTCTTAAATCAAAATCAATATGCAGAATATTTAAAACTCCATGATGCCTTGGATGCACAATTTGACCAACTTCATATACATCAGGCCATTGCAGCATACTATTCAGACTATAATTTATATTCTGCGGCGCTCAAAACACATGGTTTAAATTATCTGTCTCCTGAACTCATCGCAACTAGTCTTGATCATTCGATGTATTTTCATCATACCTTTAGGGTAGATAATTGGGTATTCTATGACATGAATACTACCCGAACCTATCAATCACGTGGGCTTACTCATGGGCAAATGTGGCAAGATGGAAAATTAGTCGCAAGTACTACACAAGAAAATTTAATGCGTTATACAGGCGAATCGTGAGGCCTGTGACAATCTTTAACATTCAAATTCTTGTTAAGTTAAGCATCAAGCGTATAAAATTCATGCAAATCATACCGCTATAACAATAATATGCCTTCGATCTACCAACTTAAACCTGCATTTCAAAACCTGCTTCGACCTTTGGTTAAATCACTTCATCATCTTGGTATTACAGCAAATCAAGTAACACTACTGGCAATGTTCATTTCGCTAGCTGTGGCATTTTTTATTTATATCTATTTTTCTCACAACGGTATTGGCATTTTACTGTTGATTTTCCCCGTGTGGATGCTTATTCGAATGGGCTTCAATGCCATAGATGGCATGCTGGCACGTGAGTTCAACCAACAATCCAAACTCGGTGCTTTTTATAATGAATTATGTGATGTGATTTCCGACTCAGCACTCTATTTTAGTTTAATTTGTTTTGCTTTTATTCAAGCTGAATTACTTATTTTAACCTGTTTTCTCGCCATACTTGCCGAATATACCGGTGTGATGGCGCCATTAGTGGGGCAAGAACGTCGTTACGATGGTCCAATGGGAAAAAGTGACCGCGCTTTTGTATTTAGCATCATCTGCGTCATCATCGTGACCTCTTCTATATTGAATGTTGGCTTAAATACATTGTCTCTTATCTGCAATAGTATTTTGATTATTACCATCTTTTTATTATTTATTACGATTTATAACCGCATTAAAAATAGCATTATCAACCCACAATAAATTTCAGTTTAGAGCGTCAGTCGATTCATTATTTTGAGAACAACACAATGTATAACAATACTCAGCATACCTTTACGAGCCATGATGGAACATCCTTGTTTTATCAACATTGGGAAAATAGCAGTTTAAAAAGCAACCGTAAGAAAAAAGCGGTGATCTTATTTCATCGTGGCCATGAACATTCGGGACGAATGGCGCATTTGGTCAATGAATTGAATTTGCCTGATTTTGATTTTTTCGCTTGGGATGCGCGAGGTCACGGTAATACTCCTGGTGAACGAGGAGATGCACCGAGCTTTTCTGCATGCGTTCAAGACATTCAATATTTTGTTCAGCATATAGAACAAAATTACCAAATTCGATCAGAAAATATAGCAATTGTAGCTCAAAGCGTTGGCGCTGTTTTAGCCGCGACATGGGTGCATGATTATGCCCCTAAAATTCGTGCTTTATGCCTTGCCTCGCCTGCATTTGACATCAAACTCTATGTGCCTTTTGCAAAACCTGGCTTAACACTTCTCAATAAATTCGCTGGCAACTTTTTTATTAATAGTTATGTCAAAGCCAAAATGCTGACGCACGATACTGCACGTGCGCAGAGTTATGACACTGACCCGCAAATCGCTCGGGCCATATCGGTCCGTATGCTGCTGGGTCTATATGCAGCCTCAGATCGAATCGTTAAAGATGCACAAAATATTTTTGTTCCTACTCAAGTCTTATGTTCAGGATCTGACTTCGTGGTGCATCAAAAACCACAATTGGCGTTTTATCAAAAACTCCCACATCCAATGAAGGAATTTCACGTCTTAGATGGTTTTTATCATGATACTTTGGGTGAAAAACATCGCAAAATCGCCACAGATAAAATCCATCGCTTTATTCAACAATGTTTTAAACAACCCTATTCCGCACCTAAACTTTTAGATGCCGATAAAATTGGCCCGAGCTGTGCTGTAGCAGAAACCTTAAGTTCAACGCTTCCAAAGCATTCTTTAAAACATGCATTTTGGAGCTTAACCAAACAAAATCTTAAAATTGGTAGTCTCTTTTCCAAGGGTTTAAAAATTGGTGAAGAGACAGGATATGACTCCGGCAGTACCTTAGATTTTGTCTACAGAGATAAATCAGAAAGCCAAAATGCACTGGGTAAAATCATCGATCGACAATATTTAAATGCGATTGGTTGGCGTGGTATTCGCGTTAGAAAACAAAATATTGAAGCGCTATTAACGAAATATGCTTCTAAGTTACATGATGACCAACACGCGGTACGGATTATGGATATTGCTGCAGGCCATGGCCGATATATTTTAGATGCTGTACAAAAACTGCCTGAGCAGCCTGAATCCATCCTGCTTAGAGACTATAGCTCGATCAATGTACAAGCAGGTCAAGCAATGATTGAGCAAAGAGGTTTAAGCCAGATTGCCAATTTTGTAGAAGCGGATGCCTTTGATGCCACTTCATTAGCCAGTGTTGAACCTAAACCCACTCTAGCCGTGGTCTCAGGTTTATACGAATTATTTAGTGATAATGATTTACTCAGACAGTCCTTATCCGGCTTATGTCAGGCCATTGAGAAAGATGGGTATCTCATCTACACAGGTCAAATTTGGCATCCGCAACAAGAGTTTATTGCCCGTGCTCTGACCTCACATCGCCAAGGAGATGCATGGGTGATGCGTTTACGCTCACAAGCAGAAATGGATGCATTAGTTGAGCAAGCTGGTTTCAAAAAAATCGATCAAGTTATTGATGAGTTTGGTATTTTCACCGTTTCCGTTGCACAAAAAATTTAAGCTTGGACGGTCAATCTTATGCATAAACTGGATACTGAAAAAGGAACTTGGAAATACGGCCTACTGTGTTTGGCATTTCTGGCACCTTTTTTCTTCTTAAGTTATGGTTTTGCCAATCAATACGCTGCGGGCTTAGCTTCCGTACCTGTTATCGTCTTTGAATGGGAAAAATATATTCCACTTTGGCCATGGAGTATTGTGCCGTATTGGTCGATTGATCTGTTCTATGGTTTGTCTTTATTACTTTGTTGGAATAAGTTTGAATTAAAACAACATGTACTGCGACTATTTTCGGCACAAATCCTTTCAATCAGCTGCTTTTTACTTTTCCCGCTACGTTTTAGCTTTGAGCGCCCCGAACTCACAGGTTTTTTCGGGCTGTGGTTTGATGTCTTGATGGGCTTTGATAAACCGTTTAATCAAGCACCCTCTCTGCATATTGTGCTACTGGTGATACTTTGGGATTTTTTCCGTCGGCATAGCACAGGTAAGCTAAAATATCTGGTAGATGGTTGGTCCTTTTTGATCGGTCTCTCAGTTCTAACCACTTGGCAGCACCATTTTATAGATATTCCAACAGGTTTATTGGTCGGTGCCTTATGTTTATGGCTATTCCCGATGGCCAGTCCTGCACCATGGGCTCAAAACAGCCAGAGTCGGCTAAGCTTAAAGCACATTAAAATCGGCATCCTTTATCTGTTTGCTGCCTTATTGTGTAGCGCAATCGCACATGCAAAAGGTTGGTGGCTTTGGCTGCTCTATCCTGCAAGCAGTCTGCTTTTAGTTTCGTTTGCATATTTATTCAATCGACCCCATTTTTTTCAAAAACTCAGTCATGGTGATATGACCATTGCTGCAAAAATATTGTTTGCGCCATACTTTGTATTTGCTTGGATCAATAGCCGAATCTGGACTTATCGCCATCCTGAAGATTCTAAAATCATCAAAATCAATCAGAGTTATATTTATTTAGGTCGCTATCCGTCCAAACAGGTCTTGCAACAATATGATGCTTTACTCGATTGTTGTGCAGAATTGCCCACTTATCCAAAGTGCTCATATGCCCAAAACTTGAGTTTAGACCTGATTCCTTTACAGGCCAATCAGCTGCATCATGCTGTAGAGTCTTTAGAACTATTATTGAACTCTAAAAAAAGTGATGAAGCACAAAACATCTTGGTCTTCTGTGCTTTGGGATATTCACGAAGTAGTGCTGTAGTTGCCGCATTATTATTGAAACAACATCCTGAATATTCAGTCGAAGATGTTTTACGGATTATTCGCCATAACCGTCCGTGGGTCGTGCTTAAAGCACCGCAAATAAAACATTTAAATACTTATCGTTTAAAACTTAAAGGACTTGCACCATGAATTTACAACTTGTGGTGCTGTCAAAGTTGTTGCAATCCACCACTGGATTGCTCATCTCAGCTTATGTAGCAGCGATCCTCACGCTCTGGCTCATCATCCAGTTTGGCAATGTAATGCTATTCGATTTGCTATATGTATTGATTTGTCTAGTTTTGCTCGGAATACAACATTATTTAAGCCTGAGAATCAAATTTGATTCGGCACTTTTAGCCACTGTCGCTGAATACAGCCAAACTCAAAACCTTGAACAAACCACCAAGGAGCTGGACTTAAGTTTAATCAACTTAAAATTAATGCCTGCAAATAAATGTGGTCGCGCATGGGAGCTGCGTGAATTAGGTTGTCTGGCTTTATTTAAATGGCAGATCTTTGTGCTTTGCTTGCAATACATCGCATTCATCTGCATATTTTTACTGTATAAATAATTCACAATAATTTGAAACCATGCCAAATCCATTAGACACTTCAGGGAATGCTCACTCACCAATGAAAGGTAATTTTTTAAGCCGTTCAATTGCTCGCTATATTGCCTTTCTCACTCGTCGTGGTGCGCGGCTGCTCACGGGTGCGCGGAGTCTCTGGGTCGGGTGCAAACCGGTTATGAAACAGCGTATTTATTATGCAAATCATAATAGCCATATCGACTTTATTTTACTTTGGTCATCACTGCCGACAGATCTCAGACGGAGGACCCGTCCTGTAGCGGCTTCGGATTATTGGTTAAAAGATGGCTTTCGACGTTTTCTCATTCAAGACACGTTTACTGGCGTCACTATTCAGCGAAATCGAGAGCAAAATCAAGACCCCTTAGAACCGATCAAAACCGTATTAGCTCAAGGTGACTCGATTATTTTCTTTCCTGAAGGCACTCGGAATTTAAATGATGACGTTGAATTATTAGCCTTTAAAAGCGGCTTATTTCATCTCAAAAATCAATTTCCTGATGTTGAAATCGTACCGGTATGGATCTCAAATTTAAAACGTGTCATGCCTAAAGGCGCGCTTATACCATTGCCATTATTATCTACCGTTATTTTTGGCAAACCTTTAGAAGCCCATAATGAACAGAGTAAAACTGAGTTTTTAAACTACGCTCAGGACGAATTACTCAAATTAAAAGCATTGGAGTATCAATAATGGAATTCACCAATGCGCAAATGACCTATGTATTGTTTGGTATCTTTGCGGTTATTTTGATTATTGCCTCAACCATTGGCTCAATACTAAAATTTAAAGCGGGTTATGCGCCGGCACCGGTCATCGACAATTTAAATGCGCGGATCAATGCATGGTGGGTCATGTTGTTGGTACTTGGTGTAGCAATTTCATTAGGCAAAATTGCCTTTGTGATCCTGTTTGCGTTGATTTCACTCTTTGCTTTACGTGAATTTATCAGCTTACTTCCAACCCGTCGCGGTGATTATCTTCCTTTATTGATCGCTTTTTATTTTGTCATCCCTTACCAGTATTACTTGGTGTATATCGACTGGTACGGGCTATATTCGATTTTTATTCCGCTGTATGTATTTCTTCTTATCCCTATCGCTACACTCAAAGCCGAAGATACCACGCGATTTTTAGAGCGCAGTTCAAAAATTCAATGGGGTCTGATGATCAGCGTATTCTGTATTTCGCATGTGCCTGCGCTATTAAACCTCAAACTTCCCGGATTTGAGGGTGAAAAAATTTGGCTAGCAATCTGGCTGATCATGGTGGTACAAGCCTCCGATGTCTTGCAATATGTCTGTGGCAAGCTATTTGGAAAGCACAAAGTCGCACCGATACTTTCACCATCTAAGACCGTAGAAGGATTAATCGGAGGCATTGCTTTAGCCACTGCATTAGGTGTTGCTATGTCATGGCTTACACCCTTTAGCTATCTACAGGCTGCATGTATTGGATTTATTGTTTGCATATTTGGCTTCTTTGGTGGTCTTGTCATGTCAGCCATTAAACGCGATCGTGGTGTAAAAGACTGGGGACAACTTATCCAAGGCCATGGTGGCATGCTCGACCGAATTGATTCAATCTGCTTTTCTGCACCGATTTTTTTCCACATTTTGCGCTATTGGTGGTCTTAAGAAATGACTAAGTTTCAAACAGAAAATTTGGGATTTTAAATGATGTTACGCACGTAGAATTAATTTTACATTTTAAAAATGATTTTTAAGTCTATGCGACGGAGTCTTACATCTAAGGATTGAATAAAGGTATTAGCCTTCGGCTGGAGATACTCTTACGAAGCGTTGTTTCTTATTCGGCAAAATGAGAAGCGTGCTTCATAAGGAAACAATCTTGCGGAGCATTGCTCCTCACCGTAAAAATAGTTCACTAGCGGCAAATTATTCAAAGAATCGCAGAAACATTTTTGATTACAATTAGTCCTGTCTCAAACAATTGCGGATGACGTTACCGTGTATCGTTCTTTTATTTGAATCAACGTGCGCTTCTGATGTTACTGCGTAGCATCGGTTAATAATACGCACAATAAAAAATCCCAAGCAAACAAGCTTGGGATTCTTCTTATCAGGTATTCGATTTAAATGTCTGAAATTGCAAACTTTTTAAAAATACTTGCACGACGTTTAGGATGAATATTGGCTTTAGTTAAATCGCCTTGGTAGTGATCATAGACACGTTTATCCATCATCTTAAACCAAATAGAGGGTACTAAAGCAGGAATTAGCATAGTGGCATAGCCGCTAGGCAACTCTGGCGCTTCATCAAAATGTCTTAAAGCCTGAAATGGACGAGTCGGATATGCATGATGGTCTGAATGTCGCTGTAATTGATACAAAAATAGATTGGTCACAATATTATTGTTATTCCAACTATGTTCAGGCATGGTGCGCGCATAGCTTCCATCCGGTTTTTGCTCACGCTTCAGGCCATAATGTTCAATATAATTAATAATTTCAAAAAGGCTGATTCCATAAAAGGCCTGTGTAACTAAATACGGTGTCACGCCTTTACCAAACATTTTCAGCATCGAGGCATGAAAACCTGCACTCATCGCCCAACCATGAAACAATTCATTTTCCTTCGAAAAGAAACTTAAACCTTTACGTTTTAAACGTTGTTTCTCAATCTGCACCGCCGATTTAATTCCACCAAATACAGTGCGTGGCCAAAACTCATAAAAGGTTTCGCCCATTTTTGAAGATGCAGGATCTTCAGGAGTTGCCGCACGTTTATGGTGTCCATATGGATGTTCTATACGGAAATGGCTATAACCTAATGGTGCGAGCGTCGCATGTGCCCAGTAATGGTCTTTTTTATGTGGTCGATGGCAGAGTTCATGTGCTGTATTTACACCGACGCCATTAATTGCACCCATCGAAATCCCAAGTAGAACTTGATCTAATATTGAAACATCTTTACGGGTAACCACATAGCCAGCAAAAGCATTCGCTGCCATTTGCAGTAGAATAAATAATTTGACGATACGATCATAATAAGGATCATTTACTAAAACTTTAATGTCATCATCTGTCGGGTTATTGGCATCATCACCGATCAGTGCATCCAGTGCAGGAATAATGACATGCAATAGAAGCGGCCCGCCCATGGCAAATAGTTTTTTTGTCGGTTTTGGACCAAAATGATAACCCGCCAAGATCCCCATACCAATGACAGGTAAACCTGGACTCAATAGCCAACCATAACGTTTTTTATCTAAAACACTACCGATTTTGCTTTCTAACTGAGCGAGCTGCTGTTCATTTAATTTTACTGGTGCATTCATGCGCTAGACTTCCCTAATTACTTCTTCTGTGTTTATATTCGTAAAATATGGGCAGCCAGAACAGTTTTAAGCGTCCAAAAAAACTATGTGATCGTCTTTGGCATTTAAGGATAAATGTTGACCTTTAAGCACATAGTGACCATCTATAAATACAAAATTAATATGAGTAAATATTTGAAATATGGATGCTTTAAGTAAAATTTTTGATGATATCCATCTCCACCGATCTGAATATATTTATTTGAGATCAAAGCATCCTTGGGCTTTTCATTTTCAAGATCACAATGCCATGGTTGCGTATGTGGTGATTCAAGGTCAGTGTGTTGTGCATATCGATCAAGAGCAGGTCTTACTTGAAGCTGGCGATCTTTGCCTTATTCCCTCAGGGCAAAACCATCACTGCAAATCTATACAGTCTGATGTCTTGGTCGAATCAGTGAACATCACGCCACTGTTTCAAGAGCAACGAAATAAAACCATTGAATTAAATTCTACCGAATCTCATGAAGCAGAAGAATTATTTGTACTGGCGATCCGTGGGCATGTCGACAGCATTATGGCAAAGCCCTTAGTGAATGCACTCCCCACGCTGTTACATACACCACATATCATGAGCAGTACCGCACTTGAATGGTTGCAAATTGGCTTACATTTTCTGGCCGTTGAAGCGCATCAGATCCGTCCAGGCCTCGACAAAATTTTGGATCATTTGGTGAGTATTTTATTTATCGAATGTGTGCGTGATTATATTGCAGCCTTGTCAGATTCAAGCAGTTGGTTGCATGCCTTGAGTCATCCTGAATTATCCAATGCTTTGGCCGCGATTCACGAACAACCCCAGCAAGCTTGGACTGTCGAAAGTTTGGCAGAACAATGCTGCATGTCGCGTTCTAAATTTGCCAGTTTATTCACCCAAATGCTCGGTGAATCACCACTCGCCTATTTGCAGCAACATCGTTTGCGACTGGCGACACAGCACTTACAAATGGGGCAACTGACTATTCAGCAAATTGCCCATCGTATCGGCTACTCATCTGAAACGGCATTTAGCCAAACTTTTAAAAAGTTTTATGATCTAACACCGAGCCAGTATCGACAGCAGCATCAACTCGCAAAAACTGAGTCACCTTAAAGGTTTAATCTAAAAGCTTTAAAATCGCTTCCACAGGGTTTTCACTGTTACCTGAAAGCAGTTGTTTATGCATGGTGATGTGCTGCATCACTTGAATTTGCGATTTTTCAACATCCATCAAGCTTTCAATTTCTGCTGCTAATTTTTCAGGTGTTGCATCATGTTGAATAAGTTCCTGAATCACCTTTTTGCCCGCAATAATATTTGGCAATGAATAATACGGAATTTTGATCAGCAATTTCACCACATGGTAGGTCAGCCAATTTAACTTATAAAAAGTCACCATTGGACGATGTAAAAGCATCGCTTCTAAAGTCGCTGTACCCGAAGCCAAAGCGACAATATTCGATGCGTTCATCACCTGACGGCCAATTTTAGATTCGGTATCGGTGTTTTCCATCAAGCGAACTTTGGCTTGTAATGTTTTAGGGTACTGCTTGAGCAACAATTCGATTTGCTGTTTACGTGCATCATTGATTGCAGGAATCAGGAACACATAGTCTGGATGCTGCTCCGTCAAAATCTGTGCGGCAGACAGTACCAAAGGCCCTAAGCGCTCAATTTCACCGCGACGGCTGCCCGGAAGTAATGCAATGTGTTTTTGATGCTCATCTAAGCCTAACTCGTGTTTAGCCGCAACGAGTGGATTATCTAAAGGCAACTGACTTGCCAATGGATGTCCGACAAATGCAGCCGGAACTTGCCATTTTTGGAAAAACGCTTTTTCGAAAGGAAATAAGCAAAGGACTAAATCAATACTTGCTTTAATGCCATGTACACGCCCTTGACGCCACGCCCACACTGAAGGGCTAACATATTGTACTGTTTTAATTGGTAGCTGTTTTTGCTTTAAGCTCTTAGATAAACGCAAATTAAAATCCGGCGCATCAATCCCCACAAAAACATCGACAGGATTTTCAGTCCATTTTTCAACCAGACCATCGCGTACAGCAAAGAGTTTTTTAATATCTTTTAAGACCTCAACAATCCCCATTACCGATAAAATATCCATCGGATAATAGCTATTAAAACCTTCTGCAATCATTTGCGGACCGCCGATGCCTTCAAATTCCGCATCAATCCCTTGCTCTCGAAAACTGCGGATAAGCTTGGCGCCTAATGTATCCCCGGATACTTCCCCAACCACGATGCCAATTTTCAGTTTCCGATTTTGCAAAAGTCTGTCCTTTTAACTCAATGTTCTTTAGCTATAGATTCTATACGAGTCCTTCACAAAGTTAATAGATTTCCAAAAAAAAGCTGCACGTCTTTAATTCAACATTTTAGGAATATTCATCACTGCTATTTAGCTGCTGATTAAAATTTTTCCGCCAATGGTTCGGATTTGTACCGTATTTATTCTTAAACAATTTACGAAATAGCACTGCGGTATTAAAACCTGCGCTTTCCGCAATTTTATCAATCGAATAATCTGTCACTTCAAGCAATTCAGCCGCATATCGCAGTCTTTCATTGTTTAACCAAGTGACAATAGGTAGTCCTGTCGCATGTTTAAAATGTCTGGTCAGTGTCCTTCTACTCATATTGGAATAATCGGCAAGTTCTTCAATAGTGTGCGGTTTCGACAGGTTATGCCGTAAATAATCGAGTAAACGATTGATCTCCGTATCGTAAGTCATCGTAGAAATTGGCTGCTCAATAAATTGCGCCTGTCCGCCTTCACGATGGGTTGGAATTACCATCAATCTCGATATTTTATTGGCAATTTTTGCCCCGTAGATTTCCCCGACTATGTATAAACAACAATCTAAAGCAGCCCCCGTACCTGCGGAAGTAATGATGCCTGCATCTTCAATATATAAAGCATCTTTATCTAAGTTCACACATGGAAATTTTTGCTTAAAATCGGCACTGCCAGCCCAATGTGTCGTGACCTGTTTGTGGTCAAGTAACCCAGCATACGCCAATGGATATGCGCCATAGCAAAGGCCTGCAATCTTGATTCCCTTTTCATGTACCTTTTGTAAGGCTGTCATCAGCTCATGATCTGGCTTTTGATGGATATCATTCCACCCCGGAATAATTACAAGGTCAGCATCAAGCATCTGCTCTAAGCCGCCATCAGCCTGAATCATGACCGTCTTTTCAGTACGGACGGGCATTCCATCAACCGAAAACGTCGTTACTTCAAATAATTTCTGTCCCTCTATTTCAATATTAAATATGGTTTGCGGGACTGAAAAATGAAACAGCGGAATATTTGGATATATAAACAACGCAATTTTAGGTATAGACATCACGTGGCTATTCATAAATAAAGCCATTATACCATTTGGCCTAATAGTTTCTATTTATGTCTTTAAGGACAATATATTTAAAGCATTTATTTCCCAATAATAAAGTCATCTTTGTTATACGAATGCTTTTTATGAAAACATTTTTAAGCTATACGTTTTTAGCGACTGCTTTGGTTATCGGCTCTGCTTCGGCATGGGCAAATCAAGACAAAGTCCGTGATATTTCTAAAATCACTCAAGTTCAAGAAATACGCAATGCGACGGTCAAAATCAGCTATACAGATACGACCTTTTTAGTAGATCCGATGTTTGCACCCAAAGGGTTCTATGAAGGGTTTCCAAATACACATCGGAGTTATTTACGTAATCCATTGGTGGATTTACCGCTTAAAGCCGAAACCATTTTGGCGAATGTCGATGCCGTGATCATTACCCATACTCATCTCGACCATTGGGATGATGCTGCGCAAGCGGCGATTCCTAAAACGCTGCCGATCTTTGTCCAAAACAGTCAAGATCAAAAGACCATCCAATCCCAAGGCTTTAAAGATGTACGCGTATTAACGAAAACCACATTTAAAGGCGTGACGTTAACCAAAACTGGTGGACAACACGGTACGGATGCCATGTATCGTGTCCCGGAGCTGAAAAAAGGCTTAGGTGAAGCCATGGGGATCATTTTTGAAGCCTCAGGACATGAAACCATTTATTTGGCGGGTGACACGATATGGCGCCCTGAAGTGGATCAAGCCATTCAAAGCTCCCAACCTGATGTGATTATTTTGAATACAGGCAACGCCTTAGTCGATGGATTTAAAGAGTCGATTATTATGGGCAAAGAAGACACCTTACGCGCTGTGCAACAATCACCGAAAGCTAAAATTGTCGCTGTGCATATGGACGCCATTAACCACATGTCGTTAACGCGTGAACAACTGGCAGCCTATGTAAAAGCTCAAAATATTCAGGATAAAGTGTTGATTCCTTTAGATGGCGAAACCTTATCTTTTTAAGGCATATTAGTCTTTGCAGCAGTGGACTTTATGTTCACTGCTGCATATATCGATAAATATCAAATCGAAAGCTAGGATGATAAAACTTAGTGTGTTTTGAGTGATTGGAAATCCACTTCAGATATTCAAAGCCTTGTATTCAAAATATATGATTTCACTGCAGCATAATCTCCATTTGAACTATTAACTACTTGAGAAAACCATAATCAATAACTTAGTTTAGATAAAATTCATTTATTTCAAAATTAAAGACATTCTTTATCTATTTTTTTCACAAGCAAATCACTAATCGAGACAACGACTTATATCAATTAGTCATAAGATATGCACGTTTTTTGATATTTGGCATTCAGCGATGGTCGGTCCTTTAGAGTTCATTCTGGCAGGTGTAATTGTAGGTTTCTGCGTAGGTATTACCGGTGTTGGCGGTGGTTCATTGATGACCCCGATCCTGATTAGCCTGTATAAAATTGAACCTCATATTGCGATTGGCACAGACTTACTATATGCCGCAATTTCAAAATTTTGTGGTTCTTTAGTCCATGCCCGTAAAATGAATATTGTATGGACCATTGTTATTTGGCTTGCAGTCGGCAGTATCCCTGCGTCTTTTGCGACCCATTGGGTACTGGAAAACTATCTGAGCCAATCGACACATTACAAAACGGTATTAACCATGTTTTTGGGTTTTATGCTGACGATTACTGGGATCTCAATTATTTTCCGTGGTCATATCGAAAAATTCTTTAATAAATTTCGAAAAACTGATCAGTTGGATGATATGAGTGCGGATCTTGAACGTATCAATTTCCAAGCTAAAAATAAGCGTGCATATATCATCATCATGGGGATTATTTTAGGCGTATTCGTTACCCTATCGTCTGTTGGTGCAGGTGCCTTCGGTATTATGGCTTTGGTGCTTATGTTCCCGAACTTACCGATGATTCGTATTATCGGCTCTGACGTCGTACATGCCGTGCTTCTTACACTGGTTGCAGGCTTGGGTCATATGAGCTCAGGTAATGTCGATTTTCATTTATTGGGTTGGTTATTGGTGGGTTCTATTCCAGCGATTGTTGTCGGAACTTTGATCAGCTCACGTTTACCTGAAAAAGTCATTCGTAAAGTCTTAGGCATTACCTTGTTTGTTTTAGGCATGAATTTCATCATTAATCCAGTAAAATCAAAACCTGTCGAAAAACCAACAACTGCAATGTTGATCGCACCGACGGTGAATAGTCAGCAGGTTTAAATTAACTGCCCGATTCATCACTTTTTTTTCAGAGACTTATTGATCTTTTTTATAACATTTGAATGCTATATTCATGTTATATTCGGCTCACGAAACAACCTTTTGTATAATCAAACCAGTGACGGCAATGAATACTTTACAGTCAAATTCTATTACCCAAAACGACATTGATGACGTGAATGTAAAAAGCATTCAGCCTCTTGTTACTCCTGCAGAACTAAAAAAAGAGCTACCTCTGACTGAAACTGCCTATCAAACAGTCCTTAAGGGCCGTGAAACTGTACGTAATATTTTAGATGGAAATGACAAACGTCTTTTTGTTGTCATTGGTCCATGTTCAATTCACGACACAGTCGCTGCACATGATTATGCTGACCGTTTAAAAGTTTTAAGTGACAAAATACAAGATACGATTTATGTCGTGATGCGAGTGTATTTTGAAAAACCACGTACCACTGTAGGTTGGAAAGGTCTAATTAATGACCCAGACATGAACGACTCTTTCAACATCGAAAAAGGCTTACGTATTGGTCGTAAACTTTTACTTGAATTGAATGAAAAAGGTTTGCCTTGTGCAACTGAAGCGCTCGATCCAAACTCACCACAGTACTACCAAGATCTTATCTCTTGGTCAGCGATTGGTGCGCGTACCACTGAAAGCCAAACACATCGTGAAATGTCTTCTGGCCTTTCTTCACCAGTTGGCTTTAAAAATGGTACAGATGGCGGTTTAACCGTTGCGACCAATGCCATGCAATCTGTTAAACATGGTCATAGCTTCTTGGGCTTAAGCGACCAAGGTCAAGTTTCAGTTATTCGTACCAGTGGTAACCCTTATGCACACGTTGTACTTCGTGGCGGTAACGGTAAACCAAACTACGACGCAGGTTCTGTTGCAGATGCCGAAGCGGCATTAGCCAAAGCAAAAGTTAGTGGCAAAATCATGATTGATACCAGTCATGCAAACTCAAACAAAGACCCGTACCTACAACCCCTTGTTCTGAAAAATATTACTGAACAAATCCTTGACGGAAACAAGTCAATCGTGGGTATTATGGTAGAAAGTCACTTAAAAGGTGGTCGTCAGGATATTCCTGCCAACCTCTGTGACCTCGAATATGGTAAATCAGTGACTGATGGCTGTATCGATTGGGATACGACTGAAAAAGTCTTGTTAGAGATGCATGAAGCACTTAAAGACGTGTTACCGACACGCTAAGTGAATGAAAAACGCCATCTTCGAGATGGCGTTTTACTTTGAAGGATTATTTGTCAGATGAATGAAATCGAAAATGCGTTAAGTCACATTGAAAACTTCCAATATATACATGAACACTTATTAACGTCCGGTCAACCATCTCCTTCTGAGCTTCAAACGATCAAAGAATATGGTGTTTCAACGGTTATCAATTTAGCACTGACCGATGCATCCAATCATATCGAGCATGAAGACCGCATTTGCCTAGATCTAGGCCTGAACTACATCCAAGTTCCGATCTCTTGGGATACCCCTTCAGATGACCAATGCCTATTAGTACTCGATATGATTGACCATTTGGTTCAAGGTCAAACGGTTTGGCTGCACTGTGCGAAAAACTTCCGTGTCAGCAGTTTGATGTATTTATATCGTCAATACTATATGGATGTTGATGTGCCAAAGGCTCAAGAATTTATGCATCAAATTTGGGAACCTAATGAAACATGGACAGGTTTAATCCATGCGGTTGCCTTACAACTCCAAGGCCGTAAAGCAACTCAAGATTTACAACATGCGCTGATCCATCCAGATCATTTTGCGTGAGAAATTAGTATTGTTGCAGTAGAAAGAATACCTTCTTGGCGACCGGTAAACCCTAATTTTTCGGTGGTGGTCGCTTTGATGCTAATTTGTGTGACTTCAACATCCATAACATCTGCAATGCTTTGACGCATTTCTAAATTATGTTTTGCTAGTTTAGGGCGCTCACAAGCTACGGTAATATCAGCATTATTAAGTACATATCCACGATCTAAAATCAGTTGGTAGACGTGTTTTAAAAGTACTCGACTATCGGCACCTTTAAATTTAGGATCTGTATCTGGAAAATGCTGACCAATATCTCCAAGTGCCAAAGCACCTAATAATGCATCACAAAGCGCATGTAGTACTACATCACCGTCTGAATGTGCTTTGAGTCCATGTGTATGTGGAATTTGAACACCAGCAAGCGTTACAAAGTCACCTTCTTCAAATGCATGCACATCCATGCCCTGACCGATACGAATTTGAGCTATCATGCTTGAGTTCCTTGAGAAAATAATGATTGAAATCTTGTATTCACGCTTTCTATTTCGCTATAGTGTGGGCAAGCGCAACATAGTGAAAGTATAAGCGATCATGCTGTTGAAAACTGAAATAAATATCATCAAAAAATTCGGACTGGTTCTGCTAATAGGTTCTGGCCTAGCGACGTTTACGCATGCAGAAAAGATTGACTGTGATCAGGCCAATACTCAGGCAAAAAAAAATTACTGTTCTGACGGTTTTGAAGAACAACGTGAAAAGCTAGATGGGCTTTTTTTAACGGCACAGTTGATTACCGATGCCCCAGTACGCTTGCTGATAGATACGCAAAAATTATGGTATAGCCGAGTTCAGCAATGCAAAAACTTGGAGTGTTTTAAACAACAATTTGAGCTTCGCCATGAAGATTTGAATATTTATACCTCGATGAACCAAAGTTTAACGCAGCATTATCTGAAATTTGAAAATGGTCATTTTGCGACATCACCTGTACATTTAAAGGTACATCAACTGGGCAAAGACAGCATCAAAATTGAAGGCATTGCCTATCGTAATCCTAACAATCGAGTCGAAACACAAACCATCCCATTTTTAGCTTACACAACACCCGAACAAAAAAATCAAATCACCGATAATGAACACGACTGCAAATATCAGTTCAATTACAGTAAAGCCTTACTCTCAGTAAAAACTGAACAAAAAGGCTGTGAACGTTTTGCAGGGATTTATCGTTTATATGATTAAGATCAAATTCGAATGACTTAGAAAAATACAAAAAAGCCTCAACATTGAGGCTTTTTTGATGTCTAAAATATGTCAGTTAAATCGGATGTGTTTGCTGCACTTGCTGGCTAATCATTGCAGCTGTTGCCGCAGACAAGGTCCATCCAAGGTGACCATGCCCTGTATTATAGAAAATATGATCTCGCTTACCTGCATGTACTACAGGCATCATATTGGGCATCATTGGTCGTAAACCCGCCCATGGCACCACATGTTCTGTTGATAGATTAAAGTTACGATTCGACCAATCAATTAAGGGCTGAATGCGATCTGCACGAATGTCTCGGTTATAGCCATTAAACTCTGCCGTGCCTGCAACACGTAGTCGATTTGCACCTAAGCGTGAAGTCACAATTTTGGCACTTTCATCCAACAGACTCACCCAAGGCGCATTGGTCTGACTTTGTTCATCATTTAAGTTTATGGTAATTGAATATCCTTTGACTGGATAGACATTTACACGGTCACCGAGTTTATGCGCAAGTTCATAACTGCCTACACCACCACAGACCACCACAGCATCTGCCTCAAGTAAGGTATTTGCATCAGGATGTTCCATATTTTCATCACTGGCTTTTAACTGAACATTGACACCTTTTGCATGATGTTCAAAGTCAGTCACCTCAAAGCCCCACATATATTTCACATCAAAGCGTTCTGTTGCTTTGGCAAGCTGCGTCGTAAATTTATGGATGTCGCCCGTGGCGTCCCCTGGGCAATAAAATCCACCATAGTATTCACCTGTCAGACTAGGCTCAATGTCACGGATTTCAGCTAATGTCACAGGATGACGCTCTAAGCCACCCTCACAGAGCATATTATTAACTTGAGTCGCCACCTCATAATCATGTTGATTATGAAAGAAATGTAAAATGCCGCGTTTTTCTAAATCAAACTGTAAGTTTTCATGCTCAGCTATTTCAAATAAGCGCTGACGTGCCATCAACGCTAGACGCACTGTCTCATGGGTATTTTCACGATAATCTTTAATATGCCCCATAAACTCAAAGAGCCATGAATATTTATGTAGGTTAAAACTTGGATTTAATAATAATGGTGCCGATTTTTGCGACATCCATTTGATGCCTTTCACCACCGTTGCTTTTTGGTTCCAGACTTCAGCATTACACGCTGATAATTGACCACCATTGGCAAACGACGTTTCCATCGCAGGATAAAGATGTTTATCGACTACAGTGACACGATAACCGAGTAATCCGAGTTCGTAAGCTGTCGTTACCCCAGTAATACCTGCACCAATCACAACAATATGACACATATAGGCTCCTTGGAAATTATATTTCCTATGTTCGCCCCATCTGTCATTGTTACCTGAGAGCTTTGGTTCCTTGCGAAGCAATGTGAACCTTCCCCTTCGGTGAGTAGGTCTAGCCTACTTCTCTCCAGATTTTTATATGATTACAGTCCTTTTGCCTGAGAGTTTCCTGGGGGAACTTGCTCCTTCGGCGAGCACGATCTGTGCTTCTCTCCTGCAATCATCCATTCGTTTTTTTATTCGGCATTCATCTTGGTATTGCCTTAGTTAGATATGAGCAATATTTGTACCAAATCTCAAGTCCTATTTGGGTCAATATTGTTAAATAATATTTTTATATCGATTTAAGTTGTTAGGTTATAAATTTAAAATCAATTTTTTTATACCTAAATACTTCATCTTTAAAATAAAGGTTTAAAATACTGAATGAAATTTATATCTAGAAAGATTGAAGTTTTATGTCGGATTCTACCCTTTTCTCTTGCTTTGCATCTGTGATCAAAACACATTCTATTGAAGAATTAACTCAAAGTGATTTACTCCGTCTTAAAACTCTGGGAACTATTCAAAGCTTTTATGCACCATTCGAGGCCATAAATCATGATGCAAAAGTGGTCATCGTCGGCATCTGCCCAGGCCAACAACAATGGCGTAATGCATTAATTGCAGCGAAGGACGGCGTAGAGCAGCAATTATCTGAGGAAAACATACTTAAACTTGCCAAGAATAGTGGTGCTTTTAGTGGTCCTATTCGTAAAAATTTAACTCTACTGCTAGATCATATTGGATTACAGAATCAATTAGGCATACAGACCACTGCAGAGCTATTTAGCAATCATCAAGATATGGTGCAAATGTGTTCGGTTTTACAGCAATGTATTTTGGTCAATGGAAAAAATTATGCAGGCTCAACGCCCGCAATGTTGAAAAATGAATTATTAAAACAACATATTGATGATTATTTTATTCCTATGATTCAACAGCTTCCGAACGCAATTTATATTCCGCTAGGCAAAGGTGTAGATGAGGTTTTAAATTATGTAAGCAGCTTAGGCTATTTAAAAGATCAGCAGATTTTAGCAGGACTTCCCCATCCATCGGGTGCGAATGCTGAACGGATCAAATATTTTTTAGGCGAAAAACCACGTGACCAATTGTCTCGACAAACCAATCCCGAGCAGATTGATAGCGCAAAATCACAGATCTTACTTAAGTTATCTAAATTTCAATGAAATAAGATTTACATCACTTAATAATATTTTTTATTTGAATATCGACCACTTATATCAAAGCAGTGCTCAAACAAAACTAGAAAAGTGTGATGTATTTTACTTTTTTGTTTTTCTGTGTGAATATGCGCCAAAATAAATATTGCTTATAAAAATAACGCTAACATGGAAAAACACATGAAAAATTATTTAGTTCTAGGATTTACACTCCTACTACTCACAGGTTGTATTACCGTACCTAAAAATAAACCTGAAACCAGAACCTTGAAGCTAAAAGGTGTGAATACCGTTGAAAACAGTAACGTAATCCAACGAACCATTACTCGAGGTCAATTACTGTACTGGACAAAAATGTCCTGAACTTGCAATTGATTAGCAAAAGAATAAAGGTGAGTATGCACTTTCACTGCATTCTTATGATCAACAGCAGCTTGATATGAATGAAATATCTTTTGTGATCGACGGCAAAGTATTGTCTTATCCTGCAATAGGTCAAACAAATTATCGTCGCTTAGATAATTCAAATGTGATTGATTCTTCTAATACCGTGATGATCCCAGATACTGTGCTTAAACAATTTTGTGACGCAAAAGATATTGCGGTGATTATGAATACCAACCAAGGTGAAATCGCACACTATATGCTAAAAAACCAAAAATCATCAGATGCCTACCGACTATTTTTACGTGCTTACTCTTAAGCCCAAATAGTCTAAAATCAAAATCCCAAAAGTTAGTGTATGTTTTTTGGGGATTTTTTATTCATCTCGCTTTATAAATTGATCAAATGCATCACATGGTCTTTATTTTATTCGTTTAATTAATTGTTTAATTGTCAGTTCACAAATCGGTTGACCTACCTCTAGATGAAGAGGATAGGCTTGATTTTCATCTGTAAGCTTATAGCCACGTCGTTGATAATATTTTATTAATTCTAAACGCCGATCAATCACATACATCACAAATTCTTCAACATTGGGTTCAATCAACATCGCTTGCTGTTCTGCAAATTGCAATAATTTTTTTTCCTAAGCCCTGAGCTTGCTCATTTGGATGAATTGCAAAATGACCAATTTCACAGCTCTTCCCCTGCATTTGAATACCAATACACCCCATGATCTGCGCATGTACCGACTCAATCACATATAAATGAAAATCCCTTTTTTGTAAGAGTTGACTGAGTTGAGACACATTTATTCGATTTCCTCGAACAATATGATGTTCTGTCGTCCAACTCTTGGGATGATTTTCCCGATAGGCTGTATTCATTAAGCTTTCAAGCTGCTGAATATCACCAAGTAAAGCATTTCGTATATTCATATTTTTTTGCTATTTATTTTCATAGGCCTAGTTTACCGAAATAAAAAAACCAGACAATTGTCTGGTTTTTTTATGCAATTTTCTCATCAGTGTGACTTGCTAAAGCTATTCACCAACCGCGTTCGGAACAAAGCAGCGCTTTGTTATTTATCCACTGTGACTCGCTAACGCTACTCACCAACCGCGTTCGGAACAAAGCAACGCTTTGTTATTTATACACTGTGACTTGCTAAAGCTATTCACTAACCGCGTTCGGAACAAAGCAACGCTTTGTTATTTATCCACTGTGACTCGCTAACGCTATTCACTAACCGCGTTCGGAACAAAGCAACGCTTTGTTATTTATCTACTGTGACTCGCTAACGCTACTCACCAACCGCGTTCGGAACAAAGCAGCGCTTTGTTTCCTCACTTGGGTTCAATTGGGGCAAATGGTGCGACTACATCCGCATTTTGTGCGCGGTTACGCATGAAGTGATCCATAAGCACAATTGCCAACATCGCCTCTGCAATTGGTGTCGCACGAACACCGACACAAGGATCATGGCGACCTTTGGTCAACACATCTGTATCTTCACGATTAATCGTAATGGTTTTACCCGGCGTAGTAATGGAAGCTGTTGGTTTCAAGGCGATCGCAACACGAATGTCCTGACCACTCGAAATACCACCCAAAATGCCGCCAGCATGGTTTGCCAAGAAACCATCCGTAGTTAACTCATCACGGGTTTCATGACCAAACTGCTCGGCAACACCAAAGCCATCACCAATTTCAACACCTTTTACAGCGTTGATGGACATCATAGCATGTGCAATATCTGCATCTAAACGATCAAATACAGGCTCGCCCCAGCCAACTGGCACTTGTGTCGCAATAATTTCCAGTTTAGCGCCACAGCTCGTTCCTTGTTCACGAAGTGACGTTACTAGAGCTTCAAAACGTGGGACGGCATCTGCATCACCACAGAAAAATGGGTTATTCGGAACTTCATTCCAGTCCAATTTCTGTGCTTTTTCGGTACCAATTTGCGTTACATGACCACGAATTTCGATGCCGAATTTCTCAAACAAGTATTTTTTAGCAATCGCACCTGCAGCAACACGCATCGCAGTTTCACGAGCACTCGAGCGACCACCACCACGATAATCACGGAAACCATACTTATGTGTATAAGTATAGTCTGCATGACCCGGACGGAAGGTTTGCGCGATGTTGCCATAATCTTTTGATTTTTGATCTGTGTTACGGATCAATAGACCAATCGATGTACCGGTCGTTTTACCTTCAAATACGCCTGAAATAATTTCAACTTCATCGGGTTCTTTACGCTGAGTCGCAAACTTAGATGTGCCCGGCTTACGACGATCCAGATCCTTTTGCAAATCGGCTTCAGTCAGTTCAATACCCGGTGGAACCCCATCGACAATGGCCATCAGACCAACGCCATGAGATTCACCACAAGTCGTTACACGGAAGAGTTGCCCTATACTATTACCTGCCATGTCAAACGACTCCTTATGCTTGAACAGATTGAATGAATAAATCTCGGTATTCGCGGCATTGAGCAGCAGTCAATGCAAAGATACCTGTACCGCCTTTTTGGAACTGTAACCAGTAAAAATCAACGGTATTGAAGTTTTGACGCATTGCCCATTCTGAGTTACCCACTTCGATCACAATTAAGCCATCTTCAGTCAGGTAATCTGCAGCTTGTGCCAACATTTTACGTACAAGATCCAAACCATCTTGACCCGCAGCAAGCGCCATTTCAGGTTCATGGTGGAATTCTTCTGGTAAATCTGCCATGTCTTCAGCATCCACATATGGTGGATTCGACACGATTAAATCATATTGATTTTCTGCTGGAATTTTGGCGAATAAATCAGACTCAAGTAAAGCCACTTGATATTGTTTATTGTGGTGTTCACAGTTAATTTGCGCCACTTCAAGTGCATCTTTAGATAAATCTGTTGCATCAACTTCAGCATCTGGGAATGCATAAGCTAAGGCAATCGCGATACAACCCGAACCCGTACACATATCTAAAATGCGCTGAGGAGTTTTTGGATTGGCATTTTCAGGTAGGTTATTAACCGCAGCACCCATTTCGCCATTTTCACCTAAGCAATACGGCGCAAAACGGTTTTCAATCAATTCTGCAATTGGAGAACGTGGAATCAGTACACGTTCATCGACATAAAATGGCTTACCAAAGAAATACGACAAGTTAAGTAAATAAGACGTCGGAACTTTTTCATTAATACGACGTTCTAACAATGCTAAAAATTCTGCAACTTCACTTGGCAATAATTTCGCATCTAAGATTTCCGCATCTGCATTCCAATCTAGAGATAACGTTTGTAAAACCAATGCTGAGCTTTCAGCAAAATAGTCTTCTGTACCTTGTCCTAAGTGGGCATCATATTGACGTAAAGCTGTTACCCCAAAGCGGATATAATCACGAATTGTAGATAGGTTTTCAGCTGCTTCCTGTAAATGTTCAGGGCTAATAGTCGGTCGATCCACTTAAGGCGTCTCCAGTTCATAATTTTTTAAACGCCCTATGATACCTTGTTTTAATGCTATTTATAATAAAAATACGGCATTATTCACCGCTTGAAAGCATTTCATAACCGTATATATGAGGTCTGATACATTCGCTGAAATGAAATGTGTACTTTATGCCTTTCAGCATTCTATAAAATCTAATTAGATGAAAATTACGAATAAAAACCAATTCAAGCTCAATTGTTTAGCAATTTGTACTTGATCCTAAGCTTTATTTTCTTAAAATCATCCCCATACAAACAGTTAAATTTTAAATGCGGAGCTCCAATGAGCTATAAGCACAATAACCTCATGGCTATGCGTCAAAGCTATTGGGAAGACACTCAGTCTTTAAACGTGCAAACTGAAAAGGCATTTTTTCAGCAACTGCTGATCGAACATCAAGTTTTCCCTGATGCGAGTCTAGAAAACGCACGCACCCTATTTTTTAGCTTACCGAGCATTATTATTGTCAAAGGTTATGCTTCCGGATTTCAAGACGAATCTGTCCAACATCTTATTCATCAACATATTGAAGAACATAAAGCCGCATTGATGCAAAACGATACGGTAAAAATCAAATATCGTTTATAGTTTTATTTCCAATGTGCCTGTCTACGCGGCATCTTGCTTAAGTTTGCAAATGCTTACTGCATATTCAGTAAGTTGAACTATTTTAATACGTTAAGAAACGTTAAAATTAGCTACAATGTATTTTTCTGCGAATTGCTGATTAAAGGATTTAATTTACATGTCAGATCAGAACGATAAGCTCAAACACTTGAAAACGTCTTCTATGGATCGACGCTTATCTATCGCAAAGGCATCGCTACTTGCGGGAACTCGTTGGGCAGCATCAAACGCCACTTCTATTTTTTCGAGTGAGGAAGAAAAAGAGAAAAAGCGTAAAAAAGCCATGAAAGATCAGGCTGAATATCTCGTCGCAGAAATTGGTAAATTAAAAGGTTCAATTGTAAAAATTGGGCAAATGATGGCGTTGTATGGTGAACATTTTCTGCCTGAAGAAATCACGCAAGCCCTCAACACGCTGAACAATCAAACAGTTGCATTGGCATGGCCAGCCATCAAAGTCCAATTACAAAATCAACTAGGCTCAAAGCTTGATGATCTAGTGATTGATCATGAGCCACTTGGCACTGCGTCTTTGGCACAAGTTCACCGTGCAAAACGTAAATCTGATGGTTTAGAACTGGTATTAAAAATCCAGTATCCGGGTGTGGCAGATGCTATCGATTCAGATATGAATCTATTCAAAAACATGCTCAAACTGACACGAATGGTGCCCCAAACGCGTGAATTTGATCAGTGGTTTGATGAAGTTCGTGAAATGATGCATCGTGAAGTAAATTATAAAATCGAAGCAGATACCACACGCCGTTTTGCTGCACGCTTAAAAGAAGATCCACGATATATCGTCCCGCAAATCATTGAAGGTTATTCAACACCTCAAGTACTGTGTATGACCTTTGAACGTGGTGTGCCGATTAACAGCCCAGTAATGCTGTCACTTCCTCAAGAGCGCCGTAATGCCTTAGGTGAAGCATCACTTGAGATTGCCGTACGTGAAATTTTTGAATGGGGTGAAATGCAAACCGATCCTAACTTCGGAAACTATTTGGTCCGTTTGGGCAACGGTGCGGATGTGCCAGATAAAATTGTTCTCCTCGACTTTGGTGCGATTCGGCAGTTCGATGAGCATCTATTAGGGGTTGCGCGTAATTTGATTACCGCGGGTTACCATCACAGCTCTGAGCAAATGGTCAAAGCGATGACAGGTTATGAGTTCTTTGATGGTATTCCACAAAGTATTAAACCTGATATGGCTAAAGTCTTTTTGTTAGCGACAGAGGCATTTAGTAGCACTGCAAATAACCCGGACATCCCTGCTGGTGTTATGGACGAACAACATCGCTATGATTGGAAAAAAAGCCAATTACATAGCCGTGTGATGCAACAAGCGTCAAAATCGATGGCATCTCGTTACTTCTCAGTTCCACCTAAAGAGTTTATGTTTATTAGCCGTAAATTTATCGGTGCATATACCTTTATGACCGTCATTGAAGCAAAAACCAATGTTCGTCGTATGATTCAAAAATATCAATAATCATTCAATGCACACTTCAAGACTTGGCTGACTCAAATGTCAGCCAAGTCAATTTCAAAATAACAATCCTTTTAAGCCTTTTTACTTTTTTATTCTTAATTAATCATTTACCTATAAAACCCCACCTAATCTTGCCGTTTATCTTTGACAATGACGCATGTCATTTATGACATGGTTTTTCTATCTTTGGCATGTCAGCATTAAATAAGAACAACGCAAATGGAAAACAACAATGACCAATATGGTAAACAAGGCTCAAGGATTTGGACTCTCACTTTTAACTAAAATTGCCGGAAGTGATGTACTCGATCAGTTTAAACTGCGCAAATTTGTTGAAAAATCTTTATATCAAAGCTCAAAAGCTGGTTTTAAAACCCTGAGCCAGACACAAAAAGCATTTCAGACCAATAAAGATGTGCATAAGCAACGTTTGCCAAATCAACAAAAATCATTATTTGATTTAAACCTGACTGAAGAACAGCAAATGACTGCTGATGCGATGCAGCACTTTGCCACAGAAGTCTTGTATCCACTTGCTCATCGAGCCGATCAAGAGGAAAGATTTCCTGAAGCGTTATGGCAACATATCCAAGATCTAGGTCTAAATTATTATGCCTTACCTGAAGATTTGGGTGGCGTCGCGGCAGAAAAAAATATCATTAGCAATATCTTAATTGCTGAACAATTGGCTGAAGGTGACTTTAGTTTAACAGCAGGTTTACTGTCGACGTTTAGCTGTATCAACGCCATTACCCAATGGGGTTCCGAATCTGTTCAAGCAACCTACTTAGCGGCATTTGCAGATGATTCAGCCCTACGTGCAAGCTTTGCGGTTCAAGAGGCAACAGCGGCATTTAATCCCTATCAACTTAAAACTCACGCGATTGCTGATGGCCAGCAGTATAAAATCAGTGGGGAGAAAACCTTAGTCCTTCTAGGCGAACAGGCAGATGTGCTGTTAGTGAGTGCCATGCTCAATGGGCAGCCTGAAGTTTTTATTGTGCAACGCGACCAGAGCATTAGCGCAAAAAAAACACCTGCTATGGGTTTGAAAGCCACTGAAACGGTAACTTTAAAATTTGATCAGACCCCTGCCCAACGCTTAGGAGATCAAGATTTCAATTACACCTCATTTATCGATCTTGGCAACTTAATGTGGTGTGCCATGGCTGTTGGCACCGCAACTGCAGTCAAAAAATATTGCATTCAATATGCAAACGAACGTACAGCTTTTGGAGAGCCAATTTCGCACCGTCAAAGTGTGGCATTTATGATTGCAGATATGGCAATCGAAATTGATGCCATGCATATGCTCATCCTCAATGCAGCAAGCCTAGCCGAAGCCGGCAAGCCATTTCATCGTGAAGCCTATTTAGCCCGCGTGCTATGTGCTGAAAAATCGATGAAAATTGGGACCGATGGCGTGCAAATATTAGGTGGTCATGGCTTTACCAAAGAACATCCCGTAGAACGTTGGTATCGAGACTTACGTGCCACAGCGATTCTTCAATCTGGCTTACATGCATAATTCAGCAAAATAAAAACAAGGAAATGTCCATGAACTTACAAAATCCGAAAAAATTTAAATTGCTGATCGACCAAGCCCATGAAGTCGCTTTAAATGTTCTACGCCCTATTTCACGTAAATATGACAAAGCCGAACACGCCTATCCAAAAGAATTAGACATGTTATCTTCCCTCGTTGACGGTATGAATGATGGCGGTGATGGCATGAATGCAGGTGCCGCCGTCAATAAACGTGGCGACACAGACACTGGTAATAAAAACGGTGTCAATATGTCAACAGCCCTCAGTATCATCGAAATGTGCTATGGAGATACAGGCCTGTTGCTCAGTATGCCTCGTCAAGGGCTTGGAAACTCGGCTATTGCAGCAGTAGCCAATGATGAACAACTAGAACGCTTAAAAGGGACTTGGGCCGCTATGGCTATTACAGAACCCAATTGCGGCTCTGATTCAGCAGCTATTCGGACAACAGCGACGAAAGATGGTGATGAATACATACTCAATGGTGAAAAAATCTTTGTCACCTCGGGCGAACGTGCTGATTCTGTGGTGGTTTGGGCAACGCTAGATAAAAAATTAGGCCGTGCAGCGATAAAATCCTTTGTTGTTGAAAAAGGTACGCTGGGCATGACTGTAGAACGCTTAGAACATAAATTGGGTATTAAAGCTTCTGATACTGCTGCCATTAGTTTTGTAGATTGTCGTGTCCCTGCTGCAAACTTATTAGGTAATGCTGAAATTGATGTAGCAAAAGGTTTTGCTGGGGTTATGGAAACTTTTGATAATACTCGCCCGCTCGTTGCCGCGATGGCTGTTGGCTGTGCAAAAGCATCTTTAGAGCGAATTAAAGAAATCTTTAAAGATGAATTAGATGAGCAGTATTCAACACCGATCTTACAAAGCTCGAATATTGCTGCACAAATCTACCGTATGGAAGCAGACTGGGAAGCAGCACGTCTACTCATGCTCAAAGCCGCATGGATGGCCGACAACAAAAAACCTAACTCACGTGAAGCATCCATCGCTAAAGCAAAAGCAGGCCGTGTAGGTAATGAAATCACGTTAAAGTGTGTAGAGCTCGCAGCGGCTGTCGGTTATAACGAAGATGAATTATTGGAAAAATGGGCACGTGATTCAAAAATCCTCGATATATTTGAAGGCACACAGCAAATTCAACAATTAATCGTTGCACGTCGTGAACTGGGTAAAAGTTCAAGCGAATTAAAATAATTTTTTGCTTGAGTAGCTTTAAACTTAGAGATGGATTTTTTTATAGGATCAGTTTATAAACGATCCATCTTTTTGTTTTTCGATCATTATGTTTCAAATCCGACCACTTCAAATTGAAGATAATGCAAGCATTGCCAATGTCATTCGCACAGTTTCCAAAGAATTTGGATTAGCACCTGAATCAGGATTTGCCGTTGCAGATCCAATTTTAGATGATTTATATCACGTTTATGCGCAAGCAAATGCACAATATTGGGTTATTGAAAATCAACACGGTACAATTTTAGGTGGTGGCGGCCTTTCTCCTTTAGCTGGAGATTCAAGCATTTTAGAAATCCAAAAAATGTATTTTATGCCTGAATTACGTGGTCATGGCTTAGCCAAAGATATTTTAGAACTTTGTTTTCAATTCGCCAAAGATCATAATTTTAAAGCGTGTTATTTAGAAACTACACATGCACTTGGACAAGCGGTAAAACTCTATGAAAAAGTAGGATTTGAACACTTACAAGCTCCCAAGGGCAATACAGGTCATAGCCAAGCATGCGAAATTTGGATGCTTAAAACGCTTTAAATAAAATTAGATTCTACAAATTTCACTGGAAAGATTTACAGCTTTATCAAATACAGTTATTTGATGAATGGATATTCTAGTTTTTTATAACTAAAGTTCTCGGGATTTGAATGTTCCCATAATCTTAATAAGTACCATGTTAAGAGAGAAATACTGATTCAATTAACACGATCTTTTTCTCTCTTCACTTAAAAAATCATGTAATTTGAGTACATTTCCATCAATTCTTACAATTTCACTGTACAGACCATCTTAAGAAAATATTGACCTCTAAGTCTCCAGTTCATAATATCGCTTTAGAAATTACACTTAGCCATGATTATTTTAAAGTGAATATAAATGCAGAATGTTCTGAATAAAACTCGCCTTTCAACTCGTCTTTCGTCGCTCCTAAGCGCTCACAGCTTAAAGTTTTCAACTGTTATTATATCTGTAACCCTGATTTCTGGATGTTCATCACTAGGTGGTGGCTCTGTAGAAAAACGTGCAGTTAAACTTTCATCAGGGATCCAAAAGGCCTATTCAGTCAATCCTGAAACTGCAAATCGAGTGTCACCCTACATTGTGCAAACTGCCGATCAATACAACTTAGATCCTTTACTACTGGCTGCCGTTATTCGCCAAGAATCAACTTTCCGCCCTTATGTCAGTTCTCCTGCAGGTGCAGTCGGTTTAACTCAGGTGATGCCACGTTATTGGCAAGCAACATGCCCTGGGGATTTATATGACGAATTAACCAATATTAATTGTGGGTCATTTATTTTAACTAAATATAAAAATGCCGCTGGCAGCATGCCAAAAGCTTTAGCCTACTATAATGTCGGACCTACTGCTTATAACACCAATCGAAAAATGAAAAAACAAGGCAAACGTTATGCAAAACAAGTGAAGCAACATCAAAATAATTTAAAAAGTTCCTTATAATTTCTAAAAATTTAATCTTTTATTTAACCATATAGACCTAACTAAGCTTAAGAGGATAAATTTTGTTAGGTCTAATCTCTTCAATTATTTCATAGATTGACGCATTTTATCTTCATCAAAATATTGCGCAAATAATGCAATACGTTTTTCAACAATTGGATTTTTCATCAGATTTTCAGCTGCACGATTTCCCAATAGTTCAAATGCTTTACCTAGTGCATTTGTTCCTTCATTTTCTGTAACAGCTTTGATTTCAGCATTACAACGTTTAGTAAATAAATCTTGAAATAGAATAGCCATATTTTTATCAATTTTTTGTATCTCAACTGGCGTTACTTTACTATATTTAGAAATTTCTGGATGTGCTGAAAATGCCAAATAAATCCAAGCTGTTAAGTTCTGACTCTCTTTTGCTGAAATTTTATTTACCAAACATTCACTTAGTTTACCCTGATACACACCGGCTGTAGTATTGAAAGAAACAAATGCAAATAAAACTGTAGCTAATAATTTTTTTAAAAACATCTTAAATACCCTATATATTATTAAAGAGACAAACGATTTTATTATATTGATTTATTACACATTTTCATTAGCAAAACATTTTAAATGATATAAAAGAGTTCTAGACGAGTTTATTGTTGATCGGCCTTATTCTTTTTGAATATCTATCATTTCCCTGTTTTTTCTTCTGCTTTTCTTCTTATTTTTCTCTTTTCCATTTTTTCCACACATAAAAAAACACCCCCTGAGATATCAGGGGGTGTTTCGAATAATGAGCTGGCGATGACTTACTCTCACATGGGTAACCCCACACTACCATCAGCGCTAAGAGGTTTCACTTCTGAGTTCGGGAAGG
>NZ_VOZA01000036.1:0-31880 GCF_013420015.1 Acinetobacter sp. YH12039
TCCTTTTCTCATTTCTTATATTTCCAATATGTTTTATTAATCCATTTAAAACAACAACTTGAAATATTTTTTTAATACTAAAGCCCGTTCAATATACCTAAATACGTGGAATCTGTCACATTTTTTCAGATGGTTGCGATGCTTTGTTTTTTCTTTTGCAAAGCCATCCATTAGAATAGCCCCACATTCTTCTTGTTTAGTTAGTTCCATGATTCAGTTAGACCAACTTTCCATTCGTCGCGGTGGGCGTGTTTTATTTCAAAAAGCATCTATGCAATTGCATCCAGGCTGGAAAATCGGCTTAACTGGTGTAAATGGTGCGGGTAAATCGACTCTTTTTTCTGCGCTTTTAGGTGGAATGGAATCTGATGGTGGTTCATTAACACGTCCTGCAGTATGGACCGTCGCGCATATGGCGCAAGAAATCAAAGCGTTGGATATGAAAGCGATTGATTTCGTTCTATCAGGCGATGAAGAATATTGGGATATACAACATAAACTTGAACATCCAGAACAATTAGACAATGAAGCGCTGGCACACTTATATGGCCGATTTGATGAAATCCATGGCTATACAGCTCCATCCAAAGCCTCACAACTGATGGCTGGCCTAGGTTTCTTTGAACATCAGTCCCAACTCAATGTTTCAAGCTTTTCTGGTGGTTGGCGTATGCGTTTAAACCTTGCGCGTACCCTAATGAGCCGTTCAGACCTATTATTACTCGATGAACCAACAAACCACTTAGACTTAGATGCGATTTTGTGGTTAGAAGATTGGTTAAAAGCTTACGAAGGCACACTGATCTTAATTTCACATGACCGTGATTTCTTAGATGCGGTGACTGATCATATTTTACATATTGAAAATCAAGAGCTGACGCTTTACACCGGCAACTATTCGACCTTTGAACGCACCCGTTCTGAGCGCTTGGCACAACAGCAACAAGCCTATGAAAAACAACTCGAAACCCGTGCGCATCTCCAAAAATTTATTGACCGTTTTAAAGCCAAAGCCACTAAAGCTAAGCAGGCGCAAAGCCGTATTAAGCAATTAGAACGCATGCAAGAACTTTCTGCCGCACATGTCGATACGCCATTTACCTTTAGTTTCCGTGAGCCAACCAAAATGAGCTCACCACTGTTACAAATGGAACATGTCGATATTGGCTATGGTGACAAACTGATTGCCACCAATGTAAATTTACAGATTACCCCAAACAGTCGCATTGGTTTACTGGGAATGAATGGTGCGGGTAAATCAACCTTAATTAAATCCTTGGTTGGTGACCTTCCCTTATTACAAGGGATGCGCAAAGCCTCTGAACTATTGAATATTGGCTATTTTGCACAGCATCAAATGGATGCTCTAGATGGCAATGCCAGCCCAATGTTGCAATTATCTCGAATCGCTGACAAAAAAATCAGTGAAGCGGCATTACGTTCATTCTTAGGCAGCTTTGGTTTTAGTGGCGAACGCATGGATACGCCAAGTGAAGGCTTTTCAGGCGGTGAACGAGCACGATTAGCTTTGGCTTTGATTGTTTGGCAGCGCCCCAATGTTTTAATTCTAGATGAACCGACCAACCATTTAGACCTCGATATGCGTCATGCCCTAACTATGGCATTACAAGATTTTGAAGGCGCTGTGGTTTTGGTTTCGCATGAACGTCAATTGATTGCCAGCGTTTGTGACGAATTATTGTTGGTACATCATGGGAAATGTCGCGAATTTGATGGCGACCTCGTGGCTTATGCCGATTGGCTGCGTCAAGCGCGGATCGACATGATGAAAAATAGTCAACAAGCCCCGACTCCCATCAAATCTCAAGTTGAAACTAAACCAACGATTTCCAAAGTCGATAAAGAAGCGCAACGTAAAGAAGCTGCACGTCAACGTGAATTGACCCGCCCGATTCGTAAAAACATTGAAAAAAATGAAGCGCAGATCAGCAAAATTCAGCCACGCTTAAACGAAATCGAGGAATTATTAGCAGACAGTGCTTTATATGAAGCCAGTCGTAAAGATGACTTACTCAAACTGATGAATGAGCAAACAGAGTTAAAAGCCAAACTCGAATCAGTCGAAGAGCAAATGCTTGAATTAATGATGGAATTAGAAGAAATGGAAAGCAGTTTTGAGGCTTAATTTAAAAAGCAAAACCCTAGATTTGCATTATTAAGAAAAGCTAACTTAAGTTCAAAAATCAATCGCCGTGAAATTTAAATGTTCCACGGCGATTTTTTATTTATACTTCACAATAATAATCACACTATAAATCTAAAAAATATTCAAAAAATCGAATGTTCATATCCAACTGGTTATTGCATCGTTAAGGCATTTCTATTCAGAAAGAATCTAAAAATTCAGCGATAGCTTTTATCCTACTTTTATAAATGAATTCAAAAAATACACTTCACATCAAACTCATTGCCACAGTTATCCACAAAAGCCATTTTTAAATTCAAATCTTGGTTTTAAATTCATTTTTATTTTTTAAATTCAAAATATCGAACCACCTTTTTGTGGATAAATATTTTTAAATGATATTATCCACAATTATAAATGACTTTGATGCTGAACACTATTAAATGTGAAAATTCACAAAACTTATCCACATTTGCAAGATGGATGCATTTTATCTCCACTCACGACATCAATTTAAACTTTTTATTGTTTAAGATAAGGCAGAAGGATGGGCTTTTTTTGCCTTTAAAAAACGTAATTCTTGTATTTTCCAGGTCTGATCAAAATGCCAGATTTCCTGTATTTGCTGCTGTGTTTCAGCTAAACCAATTAAAATTTTGCACTCCGTTTGGTCACGATTAAACTCATATTCTTCAAATTCTACGTCTGGTTTTTGTGGTTTCCAAACCCCATTTTTCACTGCATGTGCAATACGTTCATAGCGGACATAATTACTTTCGACACGCCCGTCTTGCTCATAAACCACCTTAAAGTGCTCATCTTCGTATTCGGCTAAAACAGTATAATTTCCGGTAAAAAATGCATTTACCCAGATGTCACGAATGTGTTCAAGTTGATTGTCCATCATATATAGACCTCTTATTTTTAGCTGCTAAGTTCAAATAGATTTGAGCTTAGCATCAGAATAAGTCAATTTTATAAAACACAAATTGGCGATTTAATATTCAATTTTATTTAAGATAGCACAAAAAAAAGCACTCCGAAGAGTGCTTTTTTGAATGATTCTGTAATCAGAATTTAGGCATCAATATCCGCATTTAACGCATTTTCTTCAATGAAAGCACGACGTGGTTCCACATCATCACCCATCAAGCAAGAGAACATACGATCAGCTTCAATCGCATCCTGTACCGTTACTTGCAGCATGTTACGGTTCTCAGGATCCATCGTAGTTTCCCAAAGCTGTTCAGCATTCATCTCACCCAAACCTTTATAGCGCTGAATCATCATGCCACGGCGTGAGTCTTGTAGGATGTTTTGCCAAACCTGATGGAAGCTACTCACTGGAATTTTGCGCTCGCCTTTTTGCAGGTAAGCACCTTCTTCCAATAATGTGAACCAACTCTTCGAATTTTTGAGCAAACGCGCATATTCACCTGAACCCAATAGACCTGAATCTAACAAGTATTGGTGCGGTAAGTTATGAACATAGATGGTAATACGCGGGAAATAGGTCGCTGACTTATTGCCTTCGGTATCTTCATGCTCAAACGTTTCTAAGCTTAATTCAGGACGTAAGCTAGGCTGAGTTTTCTCAATATTGGCACGTAGCTGCTCCCCCCAAGTCTGTACATAGTCTTGGTTATTTGCTTGATCTAACTTAAAGCCTTCTACTGCCAATAAACCATCCAACACACTTGCAGGATAACGTACAGTCAGACGATGCAAACTCTTTTGAGAGGTTTGATAATCCGCAATCACACCCGCTAAAGCCTCACCACGAATGGCTGGTGCTTCTGCACTGATGTGTAATTCAAGCTCATCAATTGCATTTGAAATCAGGTAAGTCTCAAGCGCATCATTATCTTTGATGTACTGTTCTTGCTTGCCTTTTTTCAGCTTATACAACGGTGGCTGTGCAATATAAATATATCCACGTTCCACAAGTTCTGGCATTTGACGGAAGAAGAAGGTCAACAGTAGCGTACGAATGTGCGAACCATCGACGTCAGCATCGGTCATGATGATGATTTTGTGATAACGCAGTTTATCTGGGTTATATTCCTCACGGCCAATACCACAACCTAAAGCAGTAATCAGTGTTCCCACTTCTTGTGAAGAAATCATCTTGTCAAAACGTGCACGTTCCACGTTGAGGATTTTACCTTTCAGCGGCAAAATCGCTTGCATCTTACGGTTACGGCCTTGTTTTGCAGAACCGCCCGCAGAGTCACCTTCGACTAAGTAAAGTTCAGACAATGCAGGATCTTTTTCCTGACAATCGGCCAATTTACCTGGCAAACCAGCAATATCCAGCGCACTCTTACGACGTGTCATTTCACGTGCTTTACGTGCTGCATCACGCGCACGTGCTGCATCAATAATCTTGCCTGCAATCGATTTAGCGGCTTGTGGGTTCTCTAAAAGATATTCAGAGAACGATTTATTCATGGCTTGCTCAACCGCAGTTTTCACTTCGCTCGACACCAATTTTTCTTTGGTTTGCGAAGAGAATTTTGGATCAGGCACTTTCACCGAAACAATCGCAGTTAAACCTTCACGTGCATCATCACCAGAAACCGCCACTTTCTCTTTTTTGAGTAAGTTTTCGCTTTCCATGTAGCTGTTTAAGCCACGGGTTAATGCAGCACGGAAACCCGCTAAATGCGTACCGCCATCTTTTTGTGGAATGTTGTTGGTAAAGCAACGAACATTTTCCTGATAAGAATCGTTCCACTGCAATGCAACTTCTACACCAATGCCATTATCCGCTTGAGTGGTAAAATGGAAGATATCATTCAGATGAGTTTTGCCTTGGTTGATATATTTCACAAACTCAGACAAACCACCTTCATAGTCATAAACGTGCTCTAAATTGATACGTTCGTCACGTAGCACAATTCGCACACCTGCATTCAGGAACGATAATTCACGTAAACGACGCGCCAAAATATCGACATTAAAAATCGTTTGACTGAAGGTTTCAGCACTTGGCCAGAAACGTACACGTGTACCTGTACGATCTGTCTCACCCACCACTTTTAATGGATACACGGAATCACCGTGTTTATATTCTTGCTGGTGGATTTGACCTGCACGATGAATGGTTAATTCGAGCTTGCTTGAAAGCGCATTCACCACGGATACACCTACACCGTGTAGACCGCCTGAAACTTTATAGCTGTTATCGTCAAATTTACCGCCCGCATGCAGAATCGTCAAAATCACTTCTGCTGCAGAAACACCTTCTTCTGGGTGAATGTCGGTAGGAATACCACGACCGTTATCCGATACGCTTACAGATTCATCTTCATGAATGGTGACATTGATCTCGTCACAATGACCTGCCAACGCTTCATCAATTGAGTTATCGACAACTTCAAACACCATGTGGTGTAGGCCAGTACCATCGTCAGTATCACCAATATACATGCCCGGACGCTTACGTACAGCGTCTAGACCACGTAATACTTTGATGCTAGAGGAATCATAAGCTTTTTCTATGGTTTGTTCTGTTTGAGAAGCAGCTTGATCTTCTGAACTCATGGTTTCTCCCTAGTGAAAAATAGGTCTATCCAAAGGTGGTATTTCATTGCACAACAGCCTGCACCGTACCATTTTCAACTTTGAATAATTGATAAGAAATAGATAAATCATGTAAGTGTTTTTGCACTGAATCATGGTCTAAAGTGGTAATAAAAACTTGACTACCAAGATGGCTTAAACGCTCAATTAAACGCTGTTGTGCGGTTAAATCTAATTCTGCTGTCAGATCATCTAATAATACCACAGTTTCCTTATTACAAGCATGTAGCATTGCTATCTGTGACAGTTTTAACGCCATGATCAATAACTTTTTTTGCCCACGAGAGAGCACAACATCTGCATCCCCCATAGCGGTTTTTAACCTTAAATCTGCACGGTGCGGACCATACTCAGTATAGCCACGTTCGCAGTCTTTAAAGTGCTGATTGGTCAGATCATTCAACAGCCCTGTTTCGGCATGAAAGCCTGCACTATATTCCAACGTCACTGTTAAATGCGGCAATAAGGCTTGGAGATCTTGTTGGAAATATCGAGTCCACTGTTCCACCACATTACTGCGCAGACTATGTAATATCTCACCATAATCACTGAGCATTTTGTTCCACGGTTCTAAGTCAGACAGACTCAAATGACGTCGTGATTTCAGCAAACTATTCCGCTGTTTTAATGCCCGTGCATAATATTGCCATGCATGGTAAAACTCCGGTTCCACGTGGAACATCAACCAATCTAAAAGTTGACGTCGTGGCTTCGCACCATGATCAATAATATCGGTACTTTGTGGATCGATGAGTTGTAGCGGTAAAATCTTGGCCAACTGCCCTTGTGTCCCCACAAGGTCGCCATTGATTTTTATCACTTGCTCGCCCGACTGCATTTTTTGCATACCAATGCGGTCTGTTGCAGACTGCGCAAAGACGACAGCGTCAGGGCTGTTATTTTGAATATAATTTTTCGGAATATGGGTTCGAAAAGAACGTCCAGTTGCCAGCAAATGTACTGCTTCTAATACAGAAGTTTTGCCTGAACCATTTTGCCCATAAAAGACATTAAACGGTTGCAACCCAGAGAGTGCAACCGTCTTTAAATTTCGAACACGTTCTACATGTAAACGCGTGATATGCATAATAATTGAGACGTCAGTCCGAATTAAACACGCATTGGCATCACAACATAGGTTTGATCTTGTTGTTGTGGATCTTGTACCAATACAGATTGGTTGGCTTCTGTCATGGTCATTGCAACATCATCACCATCCAATACATTCAGAACTTCCAATAAGTACTGTGCATTGAATGACATTTCCATCGGTGCATCAGCATATTGAATTGCGAGATCTTCGATAGCTTCATCTTGCTCAGGGTTATTGGCACGAAGTTGTAAAGTGTCCGCATCAAACTTCAAGAATACGCCGCGCAATTTTTCATTACTTAAAATCGCCACACGTTGTAGTGATTGTTTAAATACATCATGTGCAATGCGCACATTTTTATCACCACCACGTGGAATCACACGGCGGTAGTCAGGGAATTTACCATCGATCAATTTTGTGGTGAAACGTACGGTAATATCACCCTGCTCTTTATCACGGCTGGCAATGGTAATCGTTACATTTAATAATTCACGACCAATTAACAACGATAATTGCTCGTCTTCAACACTCAATAGACGCTGCAATTCACCTACAGCTTTACGTGGAACAATCGCTTGCATTGCTTGTGTCGCATTCGAGCTTGCCACTGTTTCACACATCGCTAAACGGTGACCATCGGTCGTTACTGCACGCAATTGATTTTCATCAATTTCAAGCAAAGTACCCGTCAAATAAAAACGCACATCTTGAACCGCCATGGCAAAAGACGTTTTTTCAAATAAACGCTTTAACTCACGTTGAGTCACACCGACTTGAGTGCCTTGAGTATTTTCAGTGGTTAATAATGGATAGTCTTCTGCAGGCAAAGTACCCAATACAAAACGACTGTTGCCAGATTTTAAAATACAACGTTGATCTTCAGTAATTTGCAAATCAATCAATGCCGCTGACGGTAATGATTTACAGATATCCATCAATTTACGTGCAGGAACAGTCGTCACTCCTGCTTGTAAACATGCACCTTCAGTAAGTGGTGTGCTTGCAACCAGTTCAACTTCAAGATCTGAACCGGTAATGGTCAAAGCTTGCTCAGTTACCTGTACTTTTACATTGGATAAAATATTTAAGGTATGGCGACGTTCAACCGCTCCTACGACATGTGATAGAACATTCAGTAAGCTTTCTTTCGCGATTTTTAAACGCACGATACATTCCTCTAAAAACTGAAGATAGACAAAATAAATTAATTTTTTAGCAGTGTACTATGCGGCAGAATATACCGCATTGCAAGAACAGAATTTGAACGAAAAGACTTAACTTTGCAGCAGACGTTGCAAGTTTTTATAGTCCTCATTGAAGATTGGATCTTCTTCACGCAGGCTTTGTACTTTTTCACAGGCATGCATCACAGTACTGTGGTCACGATTACCAAAAGCCATACCAATTTCAGGGAAACTATCCCCTGTCAGTTCACGTGCTAGCCCCATAGCCAACTGACGTGGACGTGCATAAATACGTGTACGTTTTGGACCAACCAATTCTTTCAATGGAATACGGAAATATTCACTCACCACACGCTGAATGTTTTCAGTACTGATGGTGCGCGCACGAATTGCCAACACATCTTTTAACGATTCACGCACCACATCTAGATCGATTGGGGTGCCTTTAAAACGAGAAATGGCTACGACTTTATTCAGCGCACCTTCTAGTTCACGGACATTAGCAACCACTTGTTGAGCAATAAACAGCGCACAATTCCGTGGAAGTTCCACCCCATTGCTTTCCGCTTTTTTCAGTAAAATTTCAATACGGGTTTCAATATCAGGCGGTTCAACACCCACCGATAAGCCCCATGAAAAACGTGAAACCAAACGTGGATCTAGCTCAGTCAGTTCTTTTGGATAACGATCTGAGGTTAAAATGATTTGTTTAGATTCATCCAATAACGCGTTGAAGGTATAGAAAAACTCAACTAAGCTGGCCTCTTTACCCGCCAACAAATGAATATCATCCACCAATAACAAATCTAGCGAACGACAGTTTTTCTTGAATTCTTCGACCTTACCTTGCTGTAGCGAGCTCACAAAGTCTTGTACAAAACTTTCAGCCGTCATGTACATCACACGTGCATTCGGCTTCGCTTGCAATAATGCATTACCTACGGCTTGCATTAAATGGGTTTTACCTAAACCAGTCGGTCCATATAAAAATAACGGGTTATGCTGCGAAGCACCGGGCTGCGTCAAGACTTTACGACAGGTTTCTGCCGCCATCTGATTGGAACGACCTTCAACAAACAAGGAAAAGGTAAATAATGGGTTAAGCTGACGCTTACGGTTATTTTTTGAAGACGTCTCTTCTTTTTCTTTTTTAGGACGAGTCGGTGCCGATACTTGTGGTGTTGACTCTAATGCTGCGGTGGTTGTTGCTGGTTGTTCAGCTGCAGATAAAATTGCACCAGGCCGTGAATCAACCAAAATCTCAACTTTACGTACCCGACCTTCAGACAACTGTTCCGCTAAAATTGAAATCAGTTCTAAATGGTGCTCTTGAATATAGCGCGTCCAATACGGATTCGGTGCATAGAGTTTTAGACTATCACCTGCATCTTCTGCCACCAGTGGGCGTATCCACATTGTATAGACATTTCCTGAAAGCTCTTGTCGCAAGCGAGTTAAGCAGTCTGTCCAAAGCATGTGAAACCCCTATTTCAGTCCATTGTACGTAAAAAAATAATTCAACCCCGCCTAAGCGGGCAGCCATTCTAACCATCTTATCCACATCTGTCATGAACAAATCAGTCGAAATCGATCAAAAAAACGCAAATTGAGTTTAAATTTAAATTTAAATCACGTGTGGATAAGTTTATCCGCAAGCTGTGGATAAATTGTAGCACAAAGTTATCCACAAACTATCAAAATTATAAAAACATCGTTATCCACAATATAATTATTTGTTTTTTAAATCTAAAAATGCGTTTTCCACAGAAAATATCAACACTAATAGTAATAAATTTAAATTTTAAAATTTGAATTTATTTATAAGATCGACCCATTCTGGGGATAACTCGAGGGTTGGTTTAAATTCAAATTTAAATTCATAAAAACCAATTCACAAATTCGAGACTGTGGATAAATCTGTGAGTAAACTTGAAGATAACTTAAATAATTAACATATACAATGATTTAGTTTGTGAGTATTTTAATTTAAACCTTTATAACTGATTTCTAATCCTTATATTATCTTGATATATCACAGCCTAGATTTTGAAAGAAAGCGTGTTTTTCATTGACAGCTCAAGCAATGAGCACTAAAATCGCGAACCTTTACTGAAAGATCATTTTTGGAGTTTCGATATGAAACGTACTTTCCAACCTTCTGAGTTGAAACGTAAACGCGTTCATGGTTTCCGTGCTCGCATGGCTACTAAAGCTGGCCGTCAAGTATTAGCGCGTCGTCGTGCGAAAGGTCGTCACAGCTTAACTGTTTAATTTCAGTTAAGACTGTCAAGACTTGGGTGTTATGACAACACTTTACGGCTTTAGCACAGATGTGCGAATACACTGTGCTGCCGATTATAAAAGTGTGTTCGATGGTGCGCTTTTTAAAGTGCATCAACCCCATTTCTTATTTCTAGCAAAAATCTCCGAACAGCCGAATAGCCGTTTGGGTATTGTTGTTGCTAAGAAAAAAGTGCGCCGCGCACATGAAAGAAATCGAGTAAAGCGACTTGCACGCGAAAGTTTTCGCCTGCATCAACAGCAGTCTAATGTATTAGATATTGTCGTTATGCCAAAAATGGGCATAGAGGCGGTACCGAATGCAGAGTTGCATCAGCAATTACAATTTGCTTGGCAAAAATTGCAGCGCCTTGCAAATAAGCATAAAAAAATAGCTACCTCCCCACAAGCGTAGAGATGACCAATGGTTCGTTTACTGCATTGGCTCATTCGTTTCTATCAGATTGCGATTAGTCCTTTATTGGGACCACGCTGTCGTTATATTCCAACATGTTCTCAATATTCTTTGGAAGCAGTCCATCAACATGGTGCTGTACGTGGAGTGTGTCTAGCTGTTCAGCGTATTTGCCGTTGTCATCCTTGGGGCGGTTCAGGCTATGATCCTGTTCCATCAAAAGCAATTCGTTTTATTTCATTTCAGCAAATAGATTCTCAAACGCTTCACGTTGCTGTACCCTTTCGTGAACGTTTATTGAACCAAAATCACTCTAACCACTTGGGGTAATACCTATGCAACAATGGGCCAGGATTGCAATTCTAGGGGCCATGTTTGTTGTCGCATATTTGCTCATTTTGGCTTGGCAGAAAGATTATGGAAATGCGGAACAAAAACCTCAGCAAAATGCTGCGGTGGTAACGCATGAAGTATCTGCCGATTTACCAAATGGCCAGACAGCTACGGCTGCTACTGATGTGCCGCAAGCAAATAATGCTGCTACACAACAAACAACAGATGCCACTGCACCTGTTAGTCAACAGTTAATTTCAGTACAAACTGACCTTTACCATCTTTGGATTAATCCAAAGGGTGGCGATATTGTTCGTATTGAATTACTCAATCATGACAAAAATAAAGACAGCGATGAACCGTTTGTAATGCTTGAAAGCGATGCAAAACGGACTTATGTTGCTCAGTCTGGCTTAATTGGTCTTAATGGCCCTGACAGCAATCCGAAAGGACGTCCGACCTATGAGATTGAAAAATCTTCATATACGTTAAATGACGCAAAAGCTGTGAAGGGTAAAGATGGCCAAACAGCAAAAGTTTTGTCAGTACCAATGGTTTATAAAACAGCAGATGGTGTAGAGGTTATTAAAACCTTTAACTTCACTGAAGGTGAATACCCTGTTGTTGTGAATCATAAAATCGTGAACCGCAGTGCTCAGAACTGGCAAGGTCAGATGTTTGGTCAGCTTAAACGCGACAACTCTGAAGATCCAGGTAAATCTGATCAAGGTATTTTCACTTTAGGTACATTCCTTGGTGGTGCATGGGGTACGCCTGAAGAACATTACAACAAACTTAAATTTGCCAACTTCAATGAAGAAAAATTGAATGTTGAAGCAACTGGCGGTTGGGTTGCAATGGTTCAGCATTACTTCGTGAGTGCGTGGATTCCTGGACAGATCAAATTAACGCAAGCCAATGGTCAGCCTTATGCTGCGAAACTTGAGTCACGTAAATCTACTGATGATATGAACATTATTCAGTTCACTTCACCTGCAATCAATGTTCCTGCAGGAACTGTGGCAGAAGTAGATGCAACGTTCTATTCAGGTCCAAAAATCCAATCTGAATTAAAAGAATTGGCGGTTGGTTTAAACCAAACTGTAGACTACGGTTGGTTGTGGCCTATTGCGAAATTATTGTTTGTCGGTCTTGAGTTTTTCCACGGTTTAGTGGGTAACTGGGGTTGGTCAATTATTCTATTGACGATTCTGGTGAAACTGATCTTATGGCCATTGTCGTCGAAGAGCTACCGCTCTATGGCGAAAATGCGTGTGATTGCACCTGAAATGCAACGCATGAAAGAAGAGTTCGGTGAAGACCGTATGCGCTTCTCGCAAGAAATGATGGCATTGTATAAACGTGAACAAGTGAATCCACTGTCGGGTTGCTTGCCGTTATTGCTCCAAATGCCGATCTTCCTTGCTTTGTACTGGGTATTGATGGAGTCTGTTGAACTACGTCATGCGCCGTGGTTAGGTTGGATTCAAGATTTATCTGCGATGGATCCATGGTTTATTTTGCCGCTATTAATGGGCTTGACCATGTTCATTCAGCAAAGTTTGAACCCACAACCGGCTGATCCAATGCAGGCGAAAGTCTTCAAAATCATGCCAGTGATCTTTACGGTATTTATGTTGTTCTTCCCTGCGGGCCTTGTGCTTTACTGGATCTGTAACAACAGTATTACTATTCTTCAACAAGGTTTGATTAACAAATCAGTTGAAAAAGACCGTTTAAAACGTGAAGCGGCTGACTCAGCAAACTAAGCATTGCTGATGGGCTGAATAAATCCGCTTAAGATGGTAATCTTAGGCGGATTTTTCTTTATCTGTCGTTTGAAAATTTTTAGGTGAATTTTATGTTAAACCGAACCACCATCGCAGCAATTGCCACACCGCCGGGTCGTGGTGGTGTCGGCGTGATTCGCCTGTCTGGTCCCAAATCTTATGCCATTGCAGAAGCATTAACGCAGCAATCCCTACCTCAAGCTCGTTTTGCTGGTTTCCGTAAGTTTTATGATGCATCGAATGAAATCATGGATGAAGGTTTGGTGATTTGCTTTCCAAATCCGCACTCTTTTACGGGCGAGGATGTGGTGGAGCTTCAAGGTCATGGCGGCCCCGTTATTCAAAATGCATTATTGGCACGGTTACTTGAATTGGGTGCTATTGCTGCAAAAGCGGGCGAATTTTCAATGCGCGCCTTTGAAAATGGCAAAATGGACTTGGTGCAAGCCGAGGCGATTGCCGACCTGATTGATGCCACCTCACAAGCAGCGGCACGTTCTGCGGTACGTTCATTACAAGGTGCCTTTTCGAGCAAGGTTAATACGGTGCTAGAAAAACTTATCCATTTGCGTTTGCATGTGGAAGCAGCGATTGATTTTCCTGAAGAAGAAATCGACTTTTTGGCGGATGGTAAGATTTTGGGCTTATTGGATGAAGTGGCAAGCTCGGTCCATGCTGTACAGCAGTCTGCTCGTCAAGGTCAGTTACTACGTGAGGGTTTACAAGTGGTGATTGCCGGTAAACCTAATGCAGGTAAGTCATCTCTACTCAATGCTTTGGCGGGTGTGGAACGTGCGATTGTGACGAATATTGCAGGTACGACACGTGATGTTTTACATGAAAAAATAAGCCTCAATGGTTTGCCGATTACTTTGACCGATACCGCTGGTTTACGTGAAACCGGTGATATCGTCGAAAAAGAAGGGATTCGCCGCGCAATTAAAGAAATTGAGCAAGCTGACTTGTTACTTTTGGTCTATGACTTAAGTCAGGGCGAAGATCCACTGCAATTGGCTCAAGCGTACTTCGCGGATCATATTGAACCGAAGCGTTTGATGCTGATTGGTAATAAATGCGATTTGACGGGATCTACCGCAGAAATTACCGATTTAAACGGTTTTCGACATATTCGTGTTTCGGCTAAACAAGAAACCGGCGTTCAAGCGCTTATTGATGCGATTACAGCGCATGCAGGCTTTCAACCAGAGGAAGATACCTTTATTGCTCGAACACGTCATTTAGATGCAATGAAGCGCACTCAGCGCTATCTTGCAGAAGCACGTGAGCAGTTGGTGGTTTATCATGCGGGTGAGTTGGTAGCCGAGTCTCTACGTTTGGCGCAAAATGCCTTAGGTGAAATTACGGGTGATTTCAGTGCAGATGATTTACTCGGGAAGATTTTTGGATCGTTCTGTATCGGAAAGTAATTTCAATTTAAGCCTATATTCCAGTAAATTCTAATAAGTTCCAATGATAATTAAATAGCATTAAGTTTTAATAGCTTAGTGCTTTTTTTATGTCTTTTTATTGTTCCAATATGTTCTATACGTTCATCTAGTGCTATGATTTTTTTAGTCACCTAATAGCTACGTGACAATAAAACCTTATTTTTATGCCTGAGTGACTAGAATCATGCCAAAGATAAACGGCCTGTTTTTCTCTACTGATAGAGAGATTCAAAACCTTAAACCACAGGACAAGCGATATTCAGTTAAAGACAAGCTGAATAATGGGCTGTTTATTGAGGTTAAGGAATCAGGCGTTAAGTCGTGGCACTATCGTTATTCACTGGCAGGCAAGCAAGAACGGCTTGTTATAGGTCGCTATCCTGATCTATCTCTTAAAGATGCTAGACAGATCAGAGATGAATCTGCCTCATTGGTGGCTAAAGGTATTTCACCTAAACAAGATAAGGCAAAACCTAAAGGCATTTTGTTTAAGGACTACGGCGAACGCTATTTAAAAGAAGTAATCAAAAAAGACCGCAAAGACCCTTACAACATGGTTTTATGCCTGAGCAATGATATTTATCCAATGATGGGCCACATCCCATTAGATCAGGTCAGTATTGAAGATATACGCCGTACTATATGGCGCAAAAAAGAACAGGGATATGATGCAGCAGCTAACCAAGTCAGAGGCTTGTTAAAGCGCATGTTTGATTATGCAATGACTTTGGGCCTTGCACCCTATAACCCTGTTTTGGCTATCCCATCACGGCACGTACACAAAGCTAAGCCTAGAGATAGATATTTAAGTACAAATGAAATCCGTACCTATTACACCACCTTACTAAATTCAAGAATTTACCGACCTAGAAAGCTGGGCCTTTTGCTGTCATTACTTACATTGGTTAGAAAGTCAGAGCTATTGAGGGCTAAATGGGAGCATATCGACTTTGAGAGCCGTATATGGCTTATCCCTGAAACAAAGGCCGACAGTGCGACAGGTCATAGCCGTGAAATGGTCGTTTATATGTCGGATCAGGTGATAGAGATATTTAAAGAACTCAAAGCGATTGCAGGCAATGAGCCTTTTGTATTTGTGGGAAGAAAGCCAGGTACTCATATCAGCCATAACGCATTTAATACGGCGCAAAAGGCAGCACTGGCATTAACAGACTTGCCACCGTTTACAGTGCATGACTTGAGAAGAACGGCCAGCACCCATTTAAACGAGCAAGGTTTTAATAGTGATGCAATCGAGGCTTGTTTAAACCATACGGCCAAAGGTGTAAGGGGGGTATACAACAAAGCCAAGTATGAAAAAGAACGTACAGAGATGATGCAAAAGTGGAGTAATTATATTTTTAGTGTGATTTATGAGCCTAATTTGATTTTTTTTAATCAGGCTAAAGGAGCTTAATTGTTTCTAATTGTAACTTGCTGAACTGCCTATTATTCATATGTGACTAATAGCAATGCTATTCAATTTATAACTTTGCTTATATTAGATTTATAGAAAAAATACGCAATAGTAAGGAATAGTAAGGAAACCGTAAATTATCGAAAGTATCAGCCTATAACTGAGGTTATATTTTTTAATAGCACTGTTATTCAAAAGTGAATTATTTAGTTGGCAAGGTGTACCGAGGTGTACCAAAAACTGTCGCAGTTGTATGGAAATGAGCTAGCCATTTAAGCATAACTCTTATAAAGTAAAACATAGAGTTCCAATGTATTTATTAGGAACTAAATGAATGTCTTAAAAGTTTATTTTGCTAACCACAAAATGAATTTAAGAGGCAAAGAAAAAGAGCCAAGCAACACCACATCGCTTGACCCTTTTTTTTGGAACAGGTGGCTTTTAGCAACACCACATCGCTAAACGCCATTAATTTTTAACCGCCGTGACAGGCACAAAACTAAAGGAACTTTAGAAATGTAAAACGATTAAAAACTAATTTTGTTAAATTGGTTTAACAGTATTTATAGTAGTTCAAACATGGCATAAGTCAACATATTGTTTACTAAACCGAACATTTGTTGTTAGTCATTAGAATCTATTGAACAGCTATATGCTGCTATATCTAATTAATAAAACTTAGTTTTTTTCCTCTTAATTACTTTCTATTCCCTATTTTGTGTCTCGGCATTTCCATTATGGAGAATGTTTAGATGACTTTATCTAAAGAACAAAAAAACGAAAATGTACGCCTGATCCGCCGTAAAGAAGTGCAGACCAAAACTGGCTTAGGTGCATCGTCAATTTACGCAATGATGCAACAAGGCACGTTCCCGAAAGCAGTCAATATTTCCGAACGCCGTGTTGCTTGGATTGAATCCGATGTAGACCAGTGGATTAATGAACGCATAGCAAGCCACAAAGCCACCATTGCAACGATGGATGCTTGAGCTATGGAAATTACTCTACAAGATGCAATTAGCATCACCCAGCAGGCACAAAGCAGACTTGAGCAGATCAGCCATGCAGTAAACGGCGAGCAGATAAAGAGCCTTTTTACTGATGTATCTGACTTCACTTGCTTGGCCCTTGATTACTTGCCTGATGAACTTAAAACCGAAGCCAATGTAAGACAGATTGAACAGGCAATTGACCTGCTAGATCATGTTTCGATCCGAGCATCCGAATTAAGTGCAGAGGTATTTTCTAAGCCTTATTCAATTGATGATTACTTAAATGCCGAGGCCAGTAAGTTAAGTACCTTTTTACGCTTGGCACTGGAAACCTTGAGTATTACAGACCCAGCCGATCTATACGCCTATGCCCTTGCCTCATATTGTCCAACTGGCGAAGCGGATCAGGAAGCGGATTTAATCGTAAATGATGAATCTATGAAGTTTTTAGAGCTAAGAGGCTTTAACGGAACGATTAAAGAGCTACTTAGTGAACATGCTGACATGGTGAAGAAATCAGGCGTTAAGGATGTTCTGATAATCCACATCGGAACGATTCACAAGCTGACTGATGCCTTGTCAGGAATGGGAGCATAAGAACATGAATAACACCCAATTAAAACAAGTCCTAGCGCACCTCAAGCAAGGCAAAACCATTTCACAGGCCGAGGCTATCGACCTTTTTAACTGCTACCGATTGAGCGCAATCATTCAGCGTTTACGCAATGCAGGCTATGACATTGTGACCCATCGTGAGCGCAATCATTCAGGCATCGGCTCACATGCTCGTTATGAACTAATTAAGCAGGTGGCAGCATGAAACCAGCAGTATTTAATTTTAATGAGTACGGCGTTCGGATTGCCTTTGATGTAAACGGACAGCCTTTGTTTTGTCTGCCTGATGTTGGTCAAGCCTTAGATATTAAAAACGCGACAGCAAGCCGTTTTAAGCTAAATCCAAAGGGGGTACATGAAATGTATACCCTTACAAATGGCGGTACTCAAAAGCTAACTTTTATCAGTGAAGAAAACCTGTACCGCATTGTATTTAGATCGACTAAACCCGAAGCATTGAATTTCCAAAACTGGGTATTTTCTGAGGTATTGCCGAGCATCCGCAAGACTGGGAGCTATTCAGCACGGCAGACAGCCTATGAAGAACTGAACCGCCTATGTATGCAAGCAAAGACCCAAAAGGCTAAAGGTTCATTTCATGGCACTGGCTTGGCAAACCACCGCTATTCAATGCGAGATTTAAACCTAAGAATTACAACATGCAAAGCAAATTTACAGCTAACTTTTGAGGGTATACACAATGATTGAACATGTAGACCCTGAATTTTTCAAAGCCTTTGACCATTACAAAGCAATGCTTGAGCAGTATGGGGAACACCACCCCATCACTGAGCAGGCCCTTATTTTGACAATGCACTACACGCCTGAGCATATCAAAGCAGAGATGCACCAAAAGGCTAAGGAATTAAACCTATTGCCACCGCCAAGCGGTTACACGGATGACGGCGAACCTATGTACCGCCTAGAGGACATTGCAAAGCACTTTGGCGTTAGCTTTGAAGAAGCAGAGCAGCATTTATTGCAGACGATGGATAACCGCCAAAAGGTCGGATTATCAAATGACGGCATTCTGATTAATTCAAATATCCATATCAACCGTGTGCAGTGAGGGCTAATAATGAAAAATGAATCATTAGAAAGTACGATTGATGTTGTTATGGAGGGGGTAGTCACAATGCTTGATTATGACCACCCCAAAGAACTAATAACACCCGAAGCCATTTTAAACGAATGTACGCAGCTTGTATCGTTTAATGATGCTTATTCATCACATCCATTAATACAGCGTTTTGGCAGTCCTGAGCAGCCGATCTATGTTGATGATGGTAATGTGGATATAAACGGCGTTACCTATGCACAGCCTTTGATTATGCCTATCTATGATGGGCAAATGGAGCTTGTACAGTGTGCTGTCATGCAAGATGGGCAGCGCGTGGCTGTCATGCCTGATGGATTGGCTAGAGGCTTTGCAAGGTATGGTGATTTTGACCATGCCAAGCCAGTCATTATCACTTACAACCTAGAGGCTTTCTTTAAAGTCGCACAGACTGGGTACGCCGTGGCTTTGGTGCTATTGCCTACCCTATGCAATAAACATCAAACAGAACTCAAGCCGTTTGATTTTGAACAAATACAGTTCGTGATTAACCAGCTATCACAGGCAGGTTATAAGCAGCTTTATTTGCCTGTCAGAATTGAACACATGCACCTTGAGCCATTCAAAGCATTGGAGCAAAACACGGCAGTTAGACTGCTATGCCAGTATTTAAAAATGGGTGTAAGTGAATTTCAGATCGAATTAACCCGGGATGAAAGTGTAAGTGAGGTGCTGGCGTTTATTGATGAGGCTATCGAGGCTTTACCTGAAAAGAGCAATCTACCCAAAGGACATTTAGCCAAGCCTTTTAAATATGGTGATGGTGTATTTCATCTATTGAAAGATGGCTTGTACTACATTGAGCAGTCGAAAGAAAATGAGCAAAAACACTATGTTTCAAGCCCTATTCATGTCTTGGCACAAACGAGAGATTCATCAAGTAATGCCTGGGGGCGTTTATTAGAATGGCATGATGCAGATGGCGTAAAGCATACTCAAGCCTTGTCTATGGAGTTCTTTCAATCCGATGGCGTAGAGCTTAGAAAAGATTTATCCAATCAAGGTGTAGTTATTGCCCCGAGTGGAAAAGCAAGAAACTTGCTGCAAAGCTACCTAATGAGCTACCCGACTGATAAGCGTGCTTTATGTGTGGAACGTGCAGGATGGCATGACGATGTTTATGTATTACCTAATAAGCAGATCGGACAGCATAAAACGAGCGATTCAGTTGTCTATCAAACAACACAAGGCGTTGAAAGCAGTTACCAAAACAAAGGGACATTAGAGCAATGGCGAGAAAATATTTCTATGCCTATCTCCAGTCACTCAAAATTAGTCGTTGCTTTATGTTCTGCCTTTGCCGGGCAATTACTTGCACCATTAGAGCAGCAAACAGGTGCAGGCATACACTTCAAAGGGCAGTCATCTAAAGGTAAAACAACGGCTTTATATGTTGCTTGTAGCGTATGGGGTAATCCGGAGAAACATCATAAAACATGGCGTTCAACAGGTAACGCTTTAGAGCATACAGCATATAGTTATAACGACAGTTTCTTAGGCTTAGATGAAATAGGGGAAATATCAAACCCCAAAGAGATTGGAAATATTGTTTATATGCTTGCAAACGGTAAGGGCAAAGCACGCTTAACCAAGCAGATTACAGCTAGAGCACCGTATAAGTGGAAACTCATTTTTATGTCTACTGGTGAAAAGAGCTTGAAAGAAATCATGCTGGAAAGTGGGCAGAAAGCAAAGCTGGGACAAGAGGTTCGATTAATTGATATTGATATAGACCATTCCGAATATGGGTTATTCGATCAGATCGACTTTGCTGAAGATGGGGCAAAACAATCAAGGCTACTTGTAGGGCGTTCTAATCAGTTTTACGGCGTTGCTGGCATAGCATGGCTTAATTATCTAACCAGTGATAAAGACAAGGTGATGAAGCAAGCTAAACAGCTACTAGAGCAATATAACCTTGAATTGATTGCAGAGCAGAAGCAAGGTCACATTATACGCGTAGCCAATACATTTGCTTTGCTTGCAGTTGCAGGCGAGTTAGCTACTCAAGCAGGTATAACAGGGTGGAAAACAGGCACAGCATTCAACGCCGTGAGAACTGTATTCAATGCTTGGGTGAATGACTTTGATTATGTTGGGGACTACCAAAGCCGAGAGTATATTTTGCATGTGAAGGCATTTTTTGAAGCGAACGAATCAAGCCGCTTCGAGTCATTTACTCCGGATACAGACCACATCGAGAAAATTATTAATCGTGTTGGTTACTGGAAAATGGAGAACGGCGAAAAATTATTTATTGTGCTACCTGAGCAATTTAAGAATGAAGTATGTAAGGGGCATGACAGTAGAAAAGTAGCCAGTGCATTACTTATTGAAAAGCTGCTTGAACATGACACAGGCAAAGCCAGTAAGACTGTGAGAATCCCATCTAAGAAAAATGCAATCAAAGCTTATGTAGTAAAAGAAGCTATTTTTAGTTGGGAGTAGTAAAAATCAGAGGTAACAGGGGTAACACAGGTAACAACCTTATAAATAAAGGCTTTGAGGGCGTTACCTATTGAAATTGGTAACAGGTAACAGAGGTAACAGCAGAGGGAAATATGGGTTTTGTTACCCATGTTACCTAAGCGAAAAAAAAGAGGTAACAGGCTGAAAGACAGTCATAGCAAGGCTGTTACCCATGTTACCTATGTTACCCATTAGAAATAGACATTCTGAGAAGATTTAAGAGATTCAACTAATGGCAAATTTAAACAGAGTCACAGTGATGGGCGTTCTGGGTCGTGACCCTGAAACTAAGAATTTCCCCAACGGTGGCAGCATTACAACATTCAGCGTTGCAACTTCCGAGCATTGGAAGGACAAGACCACTGGCGAGCGTAAAGAAGCTACTGAGTGGCACAAAATCACCACCAATAACCGATTGGCTGAGATTGCGAGTAAATACCTCAAGAAAGGCGGAAAGGTATTTATTGAGGGAAGTCTTAAAACTAGAAAGTGGAAGGACAGCAAAGGGATAGAGCGCGAGATAACCGAAATCAAAGCTGAAACGCTGCAACTGCTTTAAATGAATGACCCCCTTAGTTGGGGGTTTTTACTGTCTTAGATTCGATTAGATCAGCACAGTCTAATTAGACAATGAAGGCTCAATTTTGAGCTTTAATTTGCGGCTTATACCTTAAAGATTAATATGACCAGTAAAATGATCAGCACATAGTTCCATGAGTTAATCTTTCTCAGTTCGTTAAATATGTGTTTTGGGAAATTATTTCTCTCTTTATCGATTTCATCAAGAAGCGTAACTTCGTTATTTGACTGTTCTCGATCAAGTCTGTCTTCTAAGGACCACACGTCATCAATCCATTCCCCTTTCTTCACATACTTGGGTTTTGAGGATGAAATATAAAAACAGCCAACCCTTACGCTATACAGATCATGTTTAATGAGAAGCGCCTTCAGATATTCCCCATCTACTTCTTTTCGCTCGGTTGAGTAGTTCAGATTATCCAAATCATAGTCAATGCTTATGACGTGGCCCTTATTTCTCTCCCGACTCTCGAGAATCTCATCATCAGTGACATGCTTCACCAGCTCAATGATAAGAGTCGTAAACTGATCATCGACCATGCTTTTAACAAATTCAAACTGCTCAAAACTAAAATTAATGTCACCGATGTATAGGGTTCTGTCATGAATACTCACAAATGGATTTGCGAGTAAATTATTATCGTTTTTATCAAATACGTTAATGCTTACAGCAATGCTATCCGCCGTATTCCCCTGGTGAATACTTGTGGTAGCGTCTTTATCATCAAAAATAATCAGATCTTTATCTGTCAGTAAGTCTTTAACACTCCCCTTGATGCTTAGCTGAAATCCTCTCTTTGGGGGAATGTACTCCAGGCCTTCTTTATCGCGGTAGTTGGCTGGATCAAGGTGTGCGCTTTGCACTATGTCAGCTTTATTCAATTTGATACGTAAGTTCAGATTATTCATAATATTCCCCCGCCTAAGCAAGGGGAATATATAGCATGAATATTAATCTTTTGCTGCGTTAGCTCCAGCGTTAGCCCCGCCAACAGTCGCCAGTCTCTGTGCCTGCATCAGTAGATTGGCCATCTGTGGTGAGTTCGGTGGCACATCCTTGGCAGCAAGTAGAATCCGTTTGCCAGCTTCAGTTGTAAACAACACCTTAGCAATAGCAGAAACTCCAGCACCCTGAGCAGCAAGGGTAGGATTCACACCGGCACCCAGTCCAAAAGCAATACCAACCAGTCTATTCCCTGTTGGTGGGTTTTCAGCGTACTGACCAGCTCTCTCAACATGGCGCATCAATTTAACAAAACCATCCATTTGGGCTTTATCAGAACCCTTAAAGATATTGCTATAAGGTGCGTTCATTCGCTCAAATTCTTGAGCAAACTTGGCTGGACTGAATACCTCCTTATTTGGGTCCCATGCTTTAGCAAAGGCATTCTCAGCCATCTGATAGCGCAATGCTGCTTGTCCTTTTGGATCTAGGTTCTTGTAGAAGTTCGCAGCCTTGTCACCCTTTCCAGATTTCATAAATTGATCAAAAACCTGATCTGGTTCAGCACTACGCAGAGCTTTAGCAAATGCTTTGTCTTTTCCATCCTGGAGCTGCTTATACAGTGCGTTAGCTCTCTTTAGCTCCCCTAGTAGCTTGGTGTTTCCAGATGATTGAGCAAAATCTAAAAGATCATCATCAATAGCGGTTTTAACCTTTGTAAGCGCTGTCGTGTCCTCCCCAGCAATACCCCACTTTTTAATGGTTTTCCCAAGGTTTGATTGTGTAGCTCGCATCTCTTTGAAGTCTTTTTTAATATTCATATCCACAAGGTTTTTACGAATATCAAGAAGTTCTTTTTGTAGCGCCTTGTTTGGAGTAACTTTTGAGTCCTTTGCGATAATGTCATCAATCTTTTGAACCGTCTTGTTTGGAGCTATAGCGCCGTCACCAGCCAAGTTCTGTACTCGATCATACATCTGTGATGCAACACGCTTACCACGCCAGTTTTTAATCTCTGCTGCTGCTTGGAGAATCTTTCCTGTGTCATCGCCAGCGCCATTAACCACCTTCATGATTCGAGCCGCATTTACATCGCCTGCATTGGCTGCTGCTTGAATCTTTGGAATGGCCTTGTAGTCCACATCGTCCAACTTGGTTTTAAGGCCATCAAGGACCTTTGTGGCTGCATCCTTAACCTGTGCCTGCTGGGTCTGTCTGAGCTTGGATGTACCAACCAGAGGAATGGACTCCATAGCAACTTCAGATTTTTGTATCAGTGGATTTTTACTTACATCGCCTACCGTGGTTTTAACATTGAACTTTTTCCCCAGATCGTTAACTTCCTTAACACCTGGGGCCATGCGATTGTTTTTAATGTTGACTACTTTGGCGACACCGTCACCGAGTTTTTTACCAACTGCACCACCAAGCGCACCACCTAAAGCGCCTGACTTCATGTTTGATAATCGCTGCTCGGCGTCTTCGGCAAACTGAGCACCACCAATTAGAGCACCTAACCCTGTGTTTTGAGCGGTGACCTTTGCGCCGGCTTTGCTTAAAATATTCGCACCCTGATAGCCGCGGCCTGCTAGGACTAATGGGCCTAAAGCAGCAGTCTCACCAATAAATTCACCAACATTTAAACCCTTGCCACTTGCTTTACGCGCCTTCTCATAAGATGCGCGTTCTTCTGCTTTGGCTTTGGTGTACTTTTCATAACGATCCGTTTCGAGATTAGTGCCAAGCAGCTTATTCAACCCACCTCGAATGCCGTCGGATACATACTCGGCACCTTGAGCAGCACTACTAAACACCTTATCCATGCCCGAACCAATATCAGCAAGTAGGCTTGGTTTTTCGTATTCAATTTCTATTGCAGGCATGGAGCCAAGGTCTTTGTGTTGCTTGCTAGATTTAGCTAGAGCCACCATTTCATCCACTGACATTGTTTTTTGATTATTTGATTGGCTCTTAGCTTGATTGGCTAGCTGAACCATTTGATCTACTGTTAATTGGCTTGTCATGTCTTATCTACCCTTTAGCCAGTTGAGGTAAAACTTTGGCTATTTGATCTTCATTTAAAAAACGGCTTGGTTGTTGGTTAAGTTGAGGGAGCACTTCAGCCACTTTATCCGGGGATAAAAACCGATCTGGCTGCTGGTTAAGTTGAGGTAGTACCTCAGCAATACGATCCGGTGATAAGAATCGGCTTGGTTTTGGTGTCTGCTCCTTAGTAAGTTGAGGGAGCACTTTAGATATTTGATCCGGTGACAAGAATCGGCTTGATTGTGTTGATGCTTGGCCTGGCTGCTGAATATTCCCGCCTAAGAATTGATTCACATCATTCCAGGAGCGTTTTCCTTGCTTGTATTGGGAGCTTGGGAGTGATGCCCACGTACCGCCTGACTTATTGATAGCAGTTTGATAGTCGCCTTTTAGGACATAAGGGAGCGCACCGTTTTGAGCCAATAAAGCCAGTGCTGCAATGTCTTGGTTTTGCGGCGAGAAGTCTTTTAATCCATACTGACGAGCCAAGCCATCCCATGTGCCTTTTAAAAACTGATAACGACCTGCTGCTGTCGTTACATTCATTTTTCCATCAGTCTGTTTAAACTGCTTTCGGACGTTGGGGTGTGACTGTAGGCTGCTCATGCGCTCATTGCCAAACATAGTGTTATAGCCATGTTTCACGCCCTCAGTGTATGCAATCAGATCAAGCATTTTTCTAACATTGGGGTTTGAAGCATACCTTTGTAATTGAGCTAAGTTCATATTCTCTCCCTAGGGGACGGCGTAAGTTTGGAATTAATATCCACCACACATCTGTTGCATGGTGGACGGTCTGATCTACTACTTACTTAATCCGAACCCCTTGCTCTCTCAGGATTTTAACCATCTCCTCAGTGCTGATATTGGCTTGTTTGGCAGCCTGCTTAACTTCGCTTAACGTCACAGTGGCACCACTCACATTACTGCTGGAAGTGGCTCTTTTGATCTGCTCCTGTCCTTGTGCACCAGCTCCGCTAACAATCATATTCATTGCTAATTCACGGTTTCTGGCTTTTTGAGCAATAACCTCATCAGAGTCACCGATCTGAGGGAAGTATTGCTTTTGTGCATTCTCAAACTCTGAGTCAGCGATTACAGCACCAGATTCTTTACGCAGTACGGCGTTAATGAAGTCCCGTTGTGCTTGAACGTATTGCTGCTGTTCAACACTTGCACCGCCTAAGATGCTCGGTAAAGCATTTGAGATTTTGGCACCAGCACCAAATGGAACAATGCTATTTATGACAGGCGCTTTAATGTCTTTGGCCTCTAATGCAGTCAGAATTTTATGAGCCTCCTGCATTCGAGCACCGAACAAAGCATCCTTACTTTGCTGCTCAGTCATTCCACCTGATCCACCTTTAGCTTGCGCTTTAAGTGGCTGGCCATCCCCTAGCAATAATGGCTCAACCTCTCCAGCATTAGGACCAGACTTGTATACAGCATAAGTAACGCCGTCAGAGCCTTGCATTATTTCAAACTCACCATTATCACGTGCTTCTTTTTGCGCCTGAACGATCTTGTCAAACTCAAGCCTATTACTGGCAGTTTTAGCACCAGTGTCAGCGACATACTTTGATGTTGCGTTATTCATACCGGTAGTTTTGATACTGGTCTCAGAACTCAGCATTGCATTCTTATCCGCTTGAATATACTTCATTGCATCCTTCTCGCTAGAAAGAACAATGCCCTGTACAAACTGCTTTAGTAATTCAGGCTTGGTACTCATAGAGGTAATTTGTTGACTGTACTGCTCATATAGCTCTGGTGTAATTGTGCCTGCTTTGTGGGCGTTATTAAGTGCCAGTCTTGCAGCATTCGCATCACCAGTCTGGGCTGCTACTTTAAGCGCCTGGTTAGCATTCTCAAGGAGCTTTACAGAGTTATTAATATTAATCGTCCCTGTTTCTGCACTAACTTTTTTGGATTCAAAACCAAGCTTTTCTGATTCAGACTTTGTTTTGCCAATATCTGCTTCAATCTTCTGCTGATCAAGTAGGGCTTTTTGCTGTGCTGCTTGCTGCTCTTGCAGTTTTGGCATGACAAAACGTGCTAGTGGTGATGTTTTGCCAATATCCATCATCCTGTTCAAGTCGCCATTGGTTTCTTTATACAGGCGGTTGAGCTCGCCATCTGTTTTTTGCTGGGTATAGAACTGCGCCAGTTTTGAGCCTTGATCAAGCATCCCCATCATATCTGGAGCTTGGACTCGTAGTGGCAGTGTGTGGTCGAGTATAGCCATATATAACCTCTTTCTTTGTTTATAGGGCTATAGGGATGGCCTAATAATGCCTAGAAAAATCCCAAATCTTCACCCTAATTAGATATAAAAAAACTAAATAAAAAAACTTATAAATCGCTTATTATTTTACCATGACAATCAATATGTTTAATTATATTTTTCAATAATTTATGTAAGATATTACGTACAAATTAGACATGATTTTTATACGTTTTTATACTGATATTTTCATCAGAAAATAGGGTTCTAATTTCAAGTTTTATCAGGTTCAAAGGTTAAGTTTTGTTAAGTTCAAATACTGACTATCACTTACTTTCAAATAACAGGTTTTGACAGGTTTTTTATACTGGGAAAAATGTCAGGTTTTGTCAGGTTTATATTTCTATTTTTATGGATGGATACCAAAATTATGACTGTATGCCCCATGTCCGTACTTTTGATCATTTTATATACGTGGACTATGTTACTACATCAAAAAAATGCTGTTACCACATCAAAACCTGTATATCTGATTTCCTGTTACCACATCAAACCGCCGTACCTGGTGCCATGTTTCAATCAAGTAAAAAAAATAATTTAACACTCATAGTTCTGGGCCAATCAACCAAGTCGGATAGATCAGGTTTAAATAATAAATAAGATCGTAAAACGTGGCATGAGCTATGTATATTTCAGGCATTAAAAAAGCCCACTATTGTGAGCTTTCATTTTTCTTCATATCTTCATCTAACTGACCTTTAACCCATCCGCTAAAATCATCCAGTTTATTAGCATGGGCCAATAGATCGGCATCGTGTGGATTCTCAGTATTGAAGCTGACTAGCTTTTGCTTGCGCTTTTTCTCATAGCGAGTTTTGGGCGTGTCGTTGGGCTTATTCATGCACTGGCCTTTTGTTTAGTAGCTTCCCATTCAGCTTCGTATTCTTCTGCCCCTTTAGCATGGTTGCGGTGTCGATCTTCTGCTAAATATTCATACATATCTAGTTGAGTAACAATTTCAGAAAAATGATACTGGCTGACTTCTTTTCCACTTTCTGCCAGCTTGTTTAACTTCATTACTTCTTTTCTGATATGGCTGATAGCTGTACACATCCAGTTCATATCTGATTCAGCTAATGAAGCTAGGTCGTACATTTCACCAGCATCATAAGTTTTAGTCTTGTTCGTCATTGTATACCCCCTTAGTAGATTATTTATTCAATATATCGTATATACGATTATATAGCAAGAGGGTATTTACTACTTTGTTGAAAACAGGTCAATGGATCAATTATCTGTTGAGATAGTCCTATTCTTATATATACAAATAAGGGCATCTCAACACTTAATCTATTTTCTACAGGCAGAATAATGCTGCTCAAATGTTAAGTTTTGACAAGTCCGAGCAGTAATTGAAATGTAGTATTTTGCAGTAATCAGGACCGTAATCGGACCGTAATGATTTCAGGTTTTAACCTTAACAATTGTTAACAGGTGCAACCGCAAAGGATGCCGTAATGGTGCCGTAATGATTTCAAGTTTTATCAGGTTCAATCGTTGGGTTTTGTTGGGTTCACAATGTGAGGTTTTGTGAGGTTGTGACCTTAGGATTACTTAGGATTTCCGCAGTCTGCAACAATAGGTTTTGATAGGTTCAAACCTTAGCATTTCTTAGCATGTGTGCCGTCTGCAATACTAAGTTTTACTAAGTCCAGGCCATAACAATTGATAACAGGTGCAGCGTTTTGAATGTCAACAATTGTTAACAGGTGCGCCGTTCTGAATCTCAGGTTTTATCAGGTTTTGTATTTTTAAAACTGAAGTTTTCTGAAGTCCTAATATTAGGTTTTATAAGGTTCTATTCTCTTTTAAAGCAGTCCGCAAAACTAACATTTACTAACAGGCAGTATGCCAACGCAAAATTGCGTCCACCTACACGCGCGCGTAGTTGTTCCGAAACCTGAGTTTTCCGTAGTAGACCAGCGAAAAATTGCGTTGGTTAATGAACTACGAAACTTTCGTACAGTCACACAGTGTAGGTATGGTCAAAATGACCACCCCGATACAGGATTTCCTGTACCGATACCACTAGCGGAATTCCGCTATCGCTATGCCATGCTCAAAAGTGAGCAACGGTATTCACTGAGCGAAAAATTGCGTTGAGTGGGTGTGTCCAAATATTGGCAGACCTCAAAATTGAGTTTTGCACGTGACTATCAGGTACTCACAAAGATAACCCCAACTTTGGGGGCATCTCTTAACTACCTTTAAAGTGTAGTAGCGGATCAGAAACATTTACCCCACCGGGGGATATGCTCAAATTTGAGCGCATCCAAACAGCCAAGCTACTTAATCAGCCACTTGGACGGCTAAGTTAATTCGACATTTGAAATGCGGATTTAAAATCTAAAATTCTACTGACTAGCTCAAAGATAGTTAGTGAGTACCTTAAAGTCACTCACAAAGGATAGGATTCTAAATCTAACCCCACCTGAGCCACAAATAAGAGGAGCAGCTTAAAAAGTGCCTAGTGATGACACAATCAGTCACCTATTAGTCACTATGTTTTAATTAAATTTATAAGTTATTAATTTATATTAAAAATATAATTGGAATTACATTCTGTATTGGAAAGTAATAAAACGATTGAGCTCCTCATTTCACCTATGGATAGATCCATCCAAAGCACGATGTTCGAAAACATCGTGCTTTTTTTACATCGTTTAGCGAGGGTTTGAGCCCAAAATGATTTTAAAGATCGTTCTCAGCACATCTTTCATTTTCATCCCATAAAAAGGATTGATTGCTGCTCTTTTCGATGCGGCTTCAACTTTGACTTTGAGTGTTGCATAGTCTGGAAATTGTTGCTGTTGCGAAGATTTTTCGACCGCTGACAAAATATCAATTAAAAAAGCACGATTGATTTTTGAACTTAATGGAATGGATTGATACCACTGTTTTTCAAAGCGACGATCTAAAAAGATATCGGGAATTTCGGGGCTAGTGGCATAAAACATGGCTTTGGTGCGCATACATTTGCTGCATTGACCACAATTTTTAGGTCGAGCCGTATAGTTCACACAGATCGACAGGGTTTGTAAATCTAAGTTCGATTGGCTTAAAAATGCGGTTTTTTGTGATCGCGTGACATCATCGTCGAGGGTGATTAAGACCCCAGATCGGTTCTTCATCAATCGGTTGGATGCCGTATTTGAGCCATAGGGATGAACGAATAATTGTTGATCTAAACGGTAATCGGCTGAAATTCGATATTGCTGGTAATGTTCAAAAATCGAAGCGCAGGAAAACAGCGAAAAGATATGTGTGACATGCGAACCTTTAGGGTTACAGCCATATTTACTGTACAGCGCGTAAGCATCAGTTTTTACCACGCGACTTTGCTTAAAAACTTGGCTTCTAAAACTATGGGTCTGATCCATTAAGGCCTGAAATTTTTCATGGTCATCAAATTTATAATCCATTCCATGCACAGTGAGACAATCAGAGTCTTGTCCATTTTCAAGAAAAGCTTTGTATGTACTATATGTGGAGTCAATCCCACCGCTAAAAAAGCTTAAATTTTGAGTGGGTTGGTTTGCTGGTGGTGTTTGAATGATTGATGCAGCACTGAGCATGACTGGTTGATATAAATCAGGTAACCAAGCGGCCCAGACCGTTGAAACCTCACGTGCGGAGTGGAGGGTTTGTATTGAAATAGGTCCTTCTACATGCAGCGGGATGCCAAGGCGCATAGCAATGGGTAAAAAGCCCCAAACGATAAAATCATAGGTTTCTAATTGCGGTAAGGATTCAAAGGGTAAAATATAGTGAATATTCCCGTATTCGCTGTTGGCGATGATTTGATTTTCTGCAGTGTTAATTTGACATTGAATTTTTAGCATTTTTTAAAATTTTTGAATCACATCACACAAGATCTTAATTTAATTTGATTGATTTTTATAGGGTTTCTTAATTGTTTTTGGGTTTAAGAAGCACCCAATACAAGATGCTTCTTGAATAAGTTTAGTGGTTAATTGGTGTTCAGACTGCGGTGCCAAAGCAATAAGCCGATACACAATAAACCTACGCCAATACAAAAACCTAAAACACCGACCATCAAGCCAAAATGATCAGATAAATAACCGGCCGCAATAATTGGAATAATGGTGCCTAGATATCCAATAAATAAATAGGTCGAGATCACCGCAGCACGGTTTTGATTGTTGGTCATTTGATGAACTAAGCCAAATGCGCCTAAAAGCCCCAGACCATGACCGACACCCACTAAAATATCGCTAATAAAAAACAATGCACTCCAGTGTTGGGTCATACATAGGGCAAGAAGTGCATAGCTCAGTATTAACACCATTAAGCCGGCATTGACACATTTTTCAGAAGGAATCGATTTCGCCATAAATTGCACGACAGCGGAAACCAGCAAGATACTTGCAATGGCACTACCACTGACCAAAGGGCCATGCCATGGGATCGCATCTTTGACGAAAGAGGGTGCGAGTGATGCAAATAAGCTAAAAGAGCCAAAGGCACAAAAGGCAGTCAGTCCGGCGATATAAAATCGTGAATGATCACGCTTTTCAGGCAATTCCAAATGTGGTGCCACTGAAAAAGGCTGTGGCTCAAAGTTCGGTGTGCGAATAAAAAACAACCCAATTAGACATGCCAAACCCCCAAAGATCACAGGGATATAAGGGGTGACTAAAGGCTGTTCCGAAAATTGGGCAATCACCCCACCAATAAATGGGCCAAGACCAAAACCAATCACGGTAATGATTGAACTCAGCTGCGGTGCATTATTTTTATGCTGTTCAGGAATGGTATAGACCAAGCCAAGCATGGCTGAGGTGCTAATTAAACCCGAGGCAATCCCGATAATAAAGCGCCCGATAGATAACCACAGTGCATTACTGGCAAACACTGATAAGCTTAAACCTAAGATGATGCACGCCCTACCGATTTGCAGGGTTCTTAAAAAACCAAAACTGTTACTGGTACGACCTAAAAACAGCAAGGTCGCTAGGCAACCAAACATGTAGGCAACAAAGATATAGGTGATATGACTCGGCAGCAGTCCCCAAAGTTGTTGATAAATGGGATACAGAGGACTAGCTAGCGCTGTACCAATAGTGCCCATACAGAGTGCAAGGCTCACCATGATAAACGGTCGCCAAGAGGGAGATGTGGTC